>JASFFJ010000146.1:0-12910 GCA_050124355.1 Desulfobacterales bacterium
CTGATTTTCGTATACTACCGTCTGACTTGCTATTCCGAAACTGGCTCGGATAAACCAAAGCTTACTCGTTTTTCCAAAGTTTGTATACCGCAAAAAGTGAAGGCTCCCATGGAAATCAAAGAAATTGCCAATCAGAATTTCAAGTATTTGATCCAGACACCTATCGAGCACAACCTTCCTGCGACCCTTTCACCCGCCACCGCGCTGGGGGTCAGGGCCTTCCACCGTCAACTGCCGGGGTATAAACCCACCCCATTGGTCCGGTTGGAGCGCCTTGTCCGGACCTGGGGCTTTACCGATATCCTCGTCAAGGACGAGGCGCCCCGTTTCGGGCTCAAAGCCTTCAAGGTGCTGGGCGGCAGCTACGCGGTGGCCCGGCTGGTATGCCAAAAGCTGGGTCGGCCCTTAAGCGAGGTGCCTTACGCCCAGCTGGTGAGCAATGATGTACGGAAACGCATCGGCCAGATTACACTGACGACGGCCACCGATGGGAACCACGGCCGGGGCGTTGCCTGGGCGGCAGAGCGGCTAGGTCAAAAGGCGGTGATCTACATGCCCAAGGGATCTGCTCCCAGCCGGGTGACCGCCATTCGCTCCCATGGTGCCACCGTGGAGGTTACCGATCTAAACTACGATGACGCCGTCCGCCTGGCTTGCCGCAAGGCCGAGGAAAATGATTGGTACGTAGTTCAGGATACGGCCTGGCAGGGATATACCGAGGTGCCCCTTTGGATCATGCAAGGATACCTGACCATGTGTTCAGAAACCGTCGATCAGCTGCGGGCCGAAGATGCTTATCCCACCCATATTTTTGTGCAGGCCGGCGTGGGTGCCCTGGCCGGGGCTGTGGTGGGTTACCTTGCCCAGGTATATCAAGAGCCGCGACCCAGGTTCATTATCATGGAGCCAAACAACGCGGCCTGTATCCTCGCTTCGGTCGCTGCTGGTGATGGCAGGCCCCACGCAGTTACAGGCGATCTGGATACCATCATGGTCGGCCTTGCCTGCGGAGAGCCCAATCCACTATCCTGGGAAATTTTACGCGACATTCCCAGTGGCTACGTAAGTTGCGACAACTTCACGGCCGCCAACGGTATGCGGATCCTGGCCAATCCGGTGAGTGGAGACGCCTCGGTGGAGGGGGGGGAATCCGGCGCCGTCGGCATCGGTTTAATGGATCTTCTGGCCAACAACTCTGAATTTGAGACCCTCAAAGACGAACTGGCGATAGGTCGCGATTCCACCCTGCTTTGCTTCAACACCGAAGGGGCCACCGATCCGCTCAACTACAGGGAAATCATCTGGCATGGCAAATATCCATCCGTTGGGTAGTTAAAATTTGCCACATTGCGAGAGCAAAATAGTTCAATCGAATTTTAAAATATTGTAAGTTAAAATTGATAAAATGAGCTAAAGTTTAAAATGAACTAAAATGAGCTAAAATTCTGGTATTCTGTCAATTTTATAAAAAAATAGAGTAAGCGATTCCTTAACTTTAGTCATTTTTGGCAATTTAGGTCACTTTAGGCATTTGTTCGTTCCGCTTTACTCTGTTTCTCTGCACCTTTGTGGCCATTTCTCCGGTATATCCGGGTTAGGAGGATTTCACCCATGCCACCATTAGACGTTGCCAAGATAAATGAGTTGGCCGACAGTTACAAACCTGAGATGACCCGATTTCTGCGCGACATGATCCGCTTACCCAGCGAAAGCTGCCAGGAAAAGGCGGTGATTGAACGGATCAAAGCGGAAATGGAGAAGGTCGGATTCGATAAAGCGGAAATCGATCCCATGGGCAATGTCCTGGGTACCATCGGCAGCGGTAAGCATTTGATCGCCATGGATGCCCACATAGACACCGTCGGTGTGGGCAACCAGGACAATTGGGAATTCGATCCCTACGAAGGCTACGAGGACGATGAGGTCATCGGCGGCCGCGGCGCCTCAGACCAGGAGGGCGGGATGGCGTCCATGGTCTACGCCGGCAAGATTATCAAGGATCTGGGATTGGAGGGCGACTACACCCTGGTGGTGGTCGGGACCGTTCAGGAGGAGGATTGCGACGGGTTGTGCTGGCAGTACATTATCAAGGAATCGGGACTGACACCGGAGTTCGTCGTCTCCACCGAGCCCACTGATGGCGGCATCTACAGGGGCCAGCGCGGCCGCATGGAGATCAAGGTGGAGGTCAAAGGTGTCAGCTCCCACGGTTCAGCACCCGAGCGCGGCGACAATGCCATTTTCAAGATGGGACGTATCCTGGGAGAATTGGAAGCGCTGCATGGCCGCCTGAAAACCGATGATTTCTTAGGCAAGGGCTCTCTGACCGTCTCGGAAATTTTCTACACCTCACCCTCCCGCTGTGCAGTGGCGGATGGCTGCACCATTTCCATCGATCGTCGTCTGACCGCCGGAGAAGACAAGGCGCTCGCGCTGCAGCAAATCCGAGACCTCCCGGCAGCCAAAGCCGCCAATGCCCAAGTATCCATGTACCAATACGATAAACCCTCGTACACAGGTCTGGTTTATCCCACCGACTGTTATTTCCCGTCTTGGGTGATTCCCGAGGACCACAGGGCGACCCAAGCGGCCGTGGAGACTTACAAATCCATGTTCGACAAAGAGCCCCGGGTGAATAAATGGACCTTTTCCACCAACGGCGTCGCCATTATGGGCATGTTCGGCATCCCCTGCGTAGGCTTCGGTCCGGGCAAGGAGGCTGAGGCCCATGCCCCCAACGAAAAGACCTGGAAGGCCGATCTGGTGCGCTGTGCCGCCTTTTACGCAGCCTTGCCGCATGTGTATTTGGAGAGGTTAAATGCTTAGATCGGTTTCTCTAACAACATGTTGTTAGAAACTGAAGGTTTCAGGTGTCAGTGTTCAGCATAGCCGCTGGCCCGAAAAGTTTACCCGCCACGAGGAGGGCGGCAGATTGATCGAAAGAAGAAATTTTGAAAAAGCCAATATTGAATCTTCATTCCTCAATTTAATCCGGGGGTAAACCATGAATGAAAAACGTGCTTTTATCGCCATCGGGGGCAACTCGCTGATCAAGAGCAAGGAGCTGCAGACCGTCGAAGATCAGCATGCGGCCATCCAGGAGACGGTCCGACATGTGGCCGATTTGATTGAGCAGAAATATCAGGTGCTGATTTCTCACGGCAATGGTCCCCAGGTGGGTTTTATCATGCGCCGTTCCGAAGTGGCCCGCCGGGTGACCGGTCTGCACTTGGTTCCACTGGTCAACGTCGTCGCTGATACCCAGGGCTCCATCGGCTATCAGATTCAGCAGTCTTTGAACAACGAGTTGGCCGGCCGCAATATCGCGGGGCAGTGTGTCACGGTAGTCACCCAGGTCGTGGTGGACAGGGACGATTCCGGCTTTAAAAATCCGGCCAAGCCGGTAGGTGAATTCTTCGACGCCGATCAATTAGCAGACATTCGCCGGGAGTATCCGGACTGGACCCTGGTCGAAGATGCGGGCCGCGGTTTTCGCCGGGTGGTGCCGTCTCCGGAACCCCGCGAAGTAATTGAAAAGCCAGTGATCGAATCATTGCTCGACAGTGATTACCATGTCGTAACCGTGGGCGGCGGCGGCATTCCGGTCGTCCGAACCGACAAGGGGTTGGAGGGGGTCGATGCCGTGATCGACAAGGATCTGGCCTCAAGTCTGCTAGCCAGCCAGTTGAATGCCGGTCTGCTCATCATTTCGACGGCGGTGGAGCAGGTCGCCCTGAAATTCGGTGAGCCCGATGAGAAGCCCATTCGCAAAATGACCGTGGCCGAGGCGGAGCATTACATTACCCAGGGACACTTCGCCCCCGGCAGCATGCTGCCCAAGATTCAATCCGCCCTGCGTTTCTTAAAAAACGGGGGGCAAGAAGTGATCATCACCGCCCCTGAATTTATCAAAGAGGCAGTAACCAAAGGCCGCGGCACCCATATTGTGCCGTAGAGAATTAAATTGATTAATGAAGATTGAAGATTGAAGAATTAAGGAATTCTTTCTATTTTATTATTTAAAAAAGCAGAGCGAAGCCTCCCCTCCGGCCTGGAAGCCCATGAAGCCCACGGGCTGGAAGCGGGCTCGTAGGGATTGTAGCGCCTACGCCTCGGAGAGCAACATCCACCATTCGTCAATCGTCATTCCAAAGGAGACACCACCATGGATACCGTCAAAATCAAAACACTCATCAATCAACTCGCGCAGCTAGACTATCACGATATGTACCTCGATGATTTTTTACTGACCTGGGAAAAGAGTGACGACGAAGTGCGGGCCACATTTCTGGTAGCCCAGATCCTGCGGGGGCTGCGTCAGCAAAACATCTCCAGCCGCATTTTCGACAGCGGTCTGGGGATTTCTCTATTTCGTGATCAATCCACCCGCACGCGCTTCAGTTTTGCCAGTGCTTGCAACCTGTTAGGCCTCGAAGTTCAGGATCTGGATGAGGGCAAGTCCCAGGTCGCCCATGGCGAAACCGTACGCGAGACCGCCAATATGATTTCTTTTATGGCCGATGTGATCGGCATCCGCGACGACATGTACATCGGTAAGGGCAATGCCTATATGCGTGAAGTGTCCGAGGCCGTAAAACAGGGCTTTCTGGAAGGTGTCCTCGAGCAGCGCCCTACCCTGGTCAATTTGCAATGCGACATCGACCACCCCACCCAATCCATGTCCGATATGTTGCACCTGATCAACACCTTTGGCGGCGTGGAAAATCTCAACGGCAAAAAGATCGCCATGACCTGGGCCTACAGTCCTTCTTACGGCAAGCCGCTCTCCGTGCCCCAGGGGATTATCGGATTGATGACCCGCTTCGGTATGGAGGTGGTTCTAGCCCATCCCGCAGGGTACGAGGTTATGCCCGCTGTGGAGGAGGTCGCCCGGCGTAACGCGGCCCGAGGTGGCGGCAGTTTTATCAAGACCAACTCCATGGCCGAAGCCTTTGAGGGTGCTCATATTGTGTATCCCAAGAGCTGGGCCCCTTTCAACGCCATGGAGAAGCGTACCGACCTATACGGTGAGGCGGACCACGAGGGCATCAGTGCTTTGGAAAAAGAATTGCTATCCCAAAATGCCAACCACAAAGATTGGCAGTGTACTGAAAAATTAATGGCATCGACCCATGAGGCCAGCGCGCTGTACATGCATTGCTTGCCCGCCGACATCACGGGCGTCAGCTGTTCCGAAGGCGAGGTCGAGGCCAGTGTCTTCGACCGTTACCGGGTGCCACTGTACCTGGAGGCTAGCTATAAGCCCTATATTATTGCGGCCATGATTTTGTTGAGCACGGTCAAGGCACCGGCTGACAATCTGAGTGAGCTACTTGAGACCGGACGGCCCCGTAGGCCTTAAAATAAAAGAGGTAATTTGCGCTGAATGTTCAATATCTAACAATCATAAACCCATAAAGAGTCAATTCCTTCATTTTACCGCCATTCCGGCGAAAGCCGGAATCCAGTAAATTGAATGGTTTCTGGGTGCCGGATCAAGTCCGGCATGACGATGCGAGGACTTTTTACGAAAGTGTCAATAATGAATATCGAAGGAAGGAATATATTTATTCATATTTTTCAAATACTTGAAAACTATAAAAAGAGGAGGAAGCTATCATGTTTAAAAAAGTATCTATCGTATTCATTTTAGTCGCAAGTCTGATCGTCTTGGTAACCGTGCTGCCGGTTGCCGCCAAGGTGATCAAGTTAGCCCATTTGAACCCCCAGACACCCTTTGATATCGCCACCGCGGCCGTCTCTGCCGTATTTAAAAATGAGCTGGAAGCCCGAACCGGTGGGGAGATCAACGTCGAAATTTATCCAAACGGGACCCTGGGAAATGAACGTGAAACCATGGAGCAGGTTAAAGCCGGCATCACCCAAAGCTACATTGCTTCCGTCGGGGGGATTGCACCGTTTTATCCCCTGATAGACATTACCAGTCTGCCATTTGCTTACAGCTCCTATGAAATCGGCTGTCAACTTTACGACGGCCCCTTTGGAGCGGAATTGGCGGAAGACATTCGAAATAAAACCGGAATACGTGTCTTAGGGTTTATTCCCCAGGGATTTTTCCAGTTCACCAATTCCAAACGTCCGATTAAAACACCGACCGATATGAAAGGGTTAAAAATGCGGACGATGAACAATCCCCTGCACATGGAATTTATGAAATCCTTAGGTGCGGCCGCCACCCCCGTGGCCTGGGCCGAAATATACACCGCCCTTCAAACAGGGGTCGTCGACGGGCAACATAATCCGATCACGGTTATTAACCTTGGCAAAATATTTGAGGTACAAAAGTACCTGACCCTTTCGAACCACATGGCCGGCTTGTACGTCTGGGTCATCAACGACAGTTGGTTCAATGGCCTGAAGCCTGAAGAAAAAACGGCTGTGCAAGGTGCTGCGGAAGCAGCCGTGATGGCAGGCCGGGGAATAGACCGGTTGGTGACCGCAACCGAAAAGGGTTTGCCGGCCTTGGCCGCCGAAATGGAAGTTTATACTGCAACGCCTGAAGAGCTGGAAAAATTCCGAGCCATCGCAATACCGGCGGCCAAAAAATTCTTTGCCCAAAACCTTGGCGAAGAGGGGACTCAGTGGGTCGAGAAATATTTGAGCGCCGTCGAGGAGGCCAAAAAAGCGTCAATGTCAAGATAAACCGGATAGCATGATCGGAAAATAGGTTATAGCCTTGCTGAGATCATAAAAAGCGAATATCGAATATCGAATCATGAATATCGAATGTCGAGGGGATGTATTCTATCTATTTTGTAAAAAGATTGAGCGCAGCGATTCCACCCTTCGAAATTCTGCGGTTCGATATTCGATATTCTGCGGTTCGCTTTTCCCTGTTTTTGCTAGCGAAAGATCACGTCATCAGCGTGTTTCACTGTCTCTTAACTTCCTACAATCAGGTTAAAATCTAATGCAAACGCGATCTGTCGGCTCTGCAGCTCTCAAATTAAGTTTATTCATAGAACGTCTGGCAGCCTATCCCTGCATCGTCGCAACCGGCGCCATGACGGTGGTCGTGCTGCTGGGCGTTTTGTTTCGCTATGTCTTGCAGTCACCGCTTTCCTGGTCCGAGGAAGTCGCCCGTTATCTCATGATCTGGGCGGCTTCTCTGGCAATCAGTATCGGTATCATGCGCCGGGAGCACCTTGGAATTACCTTTCTCAGCAGCCGTATCCCAGCCTCGGCTCAAAAATATGTGGCCCTGCTCGTCAATTTAGCGGTGTTATGGTTTCTGTGGATCTTAACCAAATTTGGCTATTATATGGCGCTGGAGGGCCAAACCCAGCTCTCCCCCGTCCTGGCCAAATACAAGATTAACATGATGTGGTCGCTTTCAGCGATCCCGGTGGCCGGGGCGCTGGCAATTATCCAAACCGTTTTACAGATGATGATTGAACTTTTTAAAAGAAAAGAAAACGCTGATATCGATTCTATGAAGGAAGTCTGATGTTATTGTTTATCAGCCTAATTTTTTTTGGTTTGCTTTTATTGGGAACCCCTATCGGTTTCGCACTTGGTATCACCGCAGTATTATCCTTGGCCAAGATGTCCGGGGTAGACCAGCTGACGATACTGCTCAATCCGGGGTCGGATGTCTTCATTTTTAAAATGGTCTCACAGCGCTTTTATGCCGGACTCGATATGTTCACCTTGATGGCCATGCCTTTTTTTATTTTTGCCGGCGCCATCATGAACAAGAGCGGTATCACCCATCGTTTGGTGCAATTTTCAAATACACTGGTCGGTCACCTTCGGGGCGGATTGGCCCATGCCAATATTGTTGCCAGTATTTTTTTTTCAGGGATGACCGGGGCGGCCGTTTCCGACACAGCAGCCATCGGAACCATGCTGATTCCGGCCATGGAAGAAGATGGGTATGACAAAGATTTCAGTGCCGCTGTCACGGCAGCGTCCTCAATTATCGGTCCCACCATTCCGCCAAGCAATATGATGGTGATATACGGGTCGTTGATGAGCGTATCAATCGCCGGCTTGTTTGCCGCCGGCTTTGTACCCGGTCTCTTAATTGCCATCTTCCTCATGATCCTTTCCGGATTTATCTCCAAAAAACGCGGCTATCCGAAAAGTGACCGCAGCAGTTTGATACAGATGCTTATTGCAACCAAAGACGCCATTCTTCCCCTGTTGATGCCGATCATTATCCTGGGGGGCATCCTGACGGGGATCTTTACACCGACCGAGGCTGCCGCCGTTGCGGTGGGCTATGCCTTCATTATCGGTTTTTTTGTTCTGCGAACATTAAAAATAAACGACATCCCTGATCTGCTGTATCAGACCGGCAAGACCACCGGGGTGGTGTTTCTGATTATCGGATCCGCATCAATTCTCGGTTGGATCTTGACCATGGAGCGGGTTCCCGAAGCGGTTGCGGCTGGCTTTTTAAGTGTCAGCAACAATCCACATATCATTTTACTTTTGATTCTAATCCTCATGCTGATTGTCGGCATGTTTATGGATATTGCGGCAGCGCTAATTATCCTGGGTCCGATCCTGCATCCGATCGCGGTCAATAACCTCGGCATCGATCCGATCCATTTTGGAATTATCATGGTGCTGTCGCTAAACATGGCGTTGATGACGCCGCCGGTCGGGGCCTGCTTGTTCGTGGCCTGCAATATCAGCAACCTCTCACTTGAAGCGTTGACCCGGGCGATCTGGCCTTTTATCATTGTTGAGGTAATCGCCCTGTTTATCATTGCGTACTGGAGTGACTTGGTTTTATTTTTTCCACGACTGGTGGGAGTGGGGTGACTGAATTAAATTGAATATTGAAGAATGAAGATTGAAGATTTGTGGTATTCTACCTTTTTAAAATTCTTATAATAATGAAGCTTCCCGCCACAAGCGGATGGGGGATAGAGTATTTAATAAGGTCACAATGAACAATAAAAATAGACAAGATTCCTTAAATATTCAATCTTCATTCTTCAATCTTCAATATATAAGGGGACGTTATGATCAGGTTTACCTTAAACGGTCAGGAGACGGAATTTGCCGGCAATGAAAAAACATCGCTGTTGCGTTTCCTACGTGAAGAGCAAGGGATTACATCCGTCAAGGATGGTTGCTCGGGGCAGGCGGCCTGCGGGGCCTGCTTGGTGGAGCTGGATGGCAAGCCCGCCCTGGCCTGCTCCACATCGCTGAAGCGGGCGGCGGGCAAGAAGATCGTTACCATCGAAGGGTTTCCGGAGAAGGTACGAAGGACCCTGGGCCGGGCCTTTGTGGCCAAAGGCGCGGTTCAATGCGGCTATTGTACGCCCGGCATCCTCTCCCGTGCCAAGATCCTCCTGGAAAGCAATCCCGATCCCAGTCGTGCTGAGGTCGTCAAAGCCTTGCGGGCCAACGTCTGTCGTTGCACCGGTTACGTCAAAATTATCGATGCCATTCTTCTGGCCGCCCAGGCCCTAAGGCAACATCAGGAAATTGCCTGGGAGGAAAATACCGGCATTGGCTTCTCAACTCCTAAGTACGAAGGATATGAAAAAGCCTTGGGGATCAGTCCGTACATCCATGACATGAAATTTGAGGACATGCTCTACGGGGCCTTGAAGTTCAGCGATCATCCCCGGGCCATGGTGCGAAGCATCGATGTCTCGGCCGCAGAGCAGCTGCCCGGCGTCATCCGGGTTTTTACGGCCCGTGACATACCGGGGCAGCGCTATCAGGGCATCCACGTCAAAGACTGGCCCATGTTGGTGGCCGAAGGCGAGGAAACCCGCTGTATCGGCGACGTACTGGCCGGTGTGGTGGCACAAAGTGAAGAAATCGCACGCCAGGCCCTGGGAGACATACACATTGATTATGACCTTCTGGAACCACTGGTCGAGATGACCGCTGCGGCCGCGAGCCCGGTGAACATTCACCCGGATGGTAACCTACTCAAGGAGACCGTCATCTGCCGGGGGGACCCCGTCGATCAGATATTTGCTGCCTCCGCCCACGTCGTCGAAGGTGTTTTTGAAACCCCCTTTGTGGAACACGCCTTTCTGGAAACCGAATCCAGTATC
This sequence comes from Desulfobacterales bacterium, assembly GCA_050124355.1. GTDB lineage: Bacteria > Desulfobacterota > Desulfobacteria > Desulfobacterales > JAFDCJ01 > JAFDCJ01. Next base: position 10,050 of record JASFFJ010000146.1, read on the forward strand.
GCACGGCCCGATACCACCAATGGCCTGACAGTCTATTCTCAGAGTCAGGGCATTTTCAAGGACCGTCAGCAGATCGCTTCCCTGCTGAACCTGTCTGAGGAAAAAATCGACATCGTCCAGGTCTCGGCCGGCGGCGGTTTCGGCGGCAAGGAGGATTTGACCGTCCAGCACCATGCCGCACTATATGCGATGGCATTGCAGCGCCCGGTCAAGGTGCGACTGAATCGCGCCGAGTCCATTCGCATGCATCCCAAGCGTCACCGCATGCAGATGAACTACAAACTGGCCTGCGATGAAAAGGGCAAGCTAACGGCGTTGCGAGCCCGGATTGTGGGGGACACCGGGGCTTACGCCTCTGTTGGCGGCGAGGTGGTCGCCCGCACCGGCACCCACGCCGCTGCGGCCTACCATGTGCCCAGCGTGGACGTCGTGGCCAGTGCCTACTACACCAACAACCCCCCGGCGGGGGCTTTCCGCGGATTCGGTGTCAATCAGTCCAATTTTGCCATGGAAAGCCTGGTGGATGAACTCTGCCTCAAGGGTGGTTTCGATCACTGGAAATTTCGCTACGACAACACCCTTACCGCCGGGCGGGTGACCACCACCGGTCATGTGTTGGGTGAGGGGGTCGGTCTGCGTCAGTGTCTGGAAGCGGTCAAGGATGCCTTCTACCAGGCCGAGTGTGCCGGACTGGCCTGCGCCATTAAGAATTGCGGCATCGGCAACGGCTTGGAGGAAATCAGTGACACGCGCCTCAAGGTCGTGGCGCCGGATCGCATTGAATTGTATCACGGCTGGACCGAAATGGGTCAGGGCATTCATACGGTGGTCCGCCAAATACTGTGCGAGGTACTGGGCCTGGACGGATCAGTGGAGATCGACGTCAAGTGTTCCACCGGGGCCGAGGCTGTGGGCGGCGTCACCACTGCCAGCCGGGGCACGGCCCTGCTGGGTAATTCCGTCATCGCAGCCGCCCAAAAACTGAAGGCAGACCTTGAGGGCCGCTTGCTGGCCGATTTGGTCGGTCGGGAATACGTTGCCCGTTTCGTGGTGGACTGGACCACGGATCATGATACTACAGGTGAAATCGTCAGCCATTTTTCTTACGGCTATGCAACCCACCTGGCTATACTGGATAAAGACGGCAGCCTCAAAGCCATCCACGCGGCCCATGACGGCGGTAAAATAATCAACCCGATTCTGTACGAGGGCCAAATCGAGGGCGGTGTGGTCATGGGCATCGGGTATGCGCTCAGCGAGAAACTGCCCCTCAAGGACGGTCGTCTGACCTCGGATCGCATGTCCAAGCTGGGACTGCTCAAAGCCAAGGATGTTCCCGAAATCAAGACCATCGGGGTGGAGTGTCCCGATCCGATGGGGCCCTTTGGTGCCAAAGGCGTCGGTGAGATTGTCTGCATCCCGACAGCAGCGGCCATTGCCAACGCCTATTGCCGATTTGACGGTTTGCGGCGCTATAGTTTACCGTTGACACCGGTGAAGGAAAAGTTAAAAGAACAGGGCTCAGGGGATCTGGCTTAGATGTGCCTGAAAAGACGACTTTAGGCTCTAACCCAAAGAGTGCTGGAGTATTGGAGTAATGGGAAAATGATCCTAAGCCTGTTTGCGAGTTCTAATCATTTTAAACATGTGGACACGATTTTGTATTTGCCGAATAACTTTTACCGAACAGACGACCAAACTGTCATTTTTCTCGAATCACCATTTAAACGCTTTATCTTGACTCGAATCCAACACTCCAGTACTCCAATACTCCAGCTCCATATTAACGACAAAACACATTTTCTATGACTTGATCTTGAAAACCATGTTTTAAACTTTGGCATAATCCGAACCGCAGAGGATAATCCCATGACCGTATACCTAAAAGACGCAACATTTCTGGATTGGCAAAGCCTCGAAATCAAACAAACCCATCTGGCCGTGAAGGAAGGATCCCAAAACGGGTTCTCCTTCCTGACGGACCTCCCGTCAGCGGATACGATAACCTCGCAAGATCGGGTAATCGACTGTGCCGGCAACCTGGTGACCAAATCCTTCGGCTGCGGACACCATCACATCTACTCTACCTTGGCGCGAGGCATGCCCCCTCCTCGAAAGATACCGGCCAATTTCAGTGAGATCCTCCAGTACGTCTGGTGGCATATCGACAAACGTCTGGATCTGGAGATGATCGAGGCCAGTGCCCTGGCATCGGCCGTTTACTGTGCCAAAAACGGTGTGACCTTCATCATCGACCACCATGCCTCGCCATTTGCGATTAAAGATTCCCTGTCTACCATCGCCAGGGCCTTTGACCGGGTCGGCGTCGCACATATGCTGTGTTATGAAATCTCCGATCGGGACGGCGAAGGCCCCCGTGAGGAAGGATTGGCCGAGACGGACGCCTTTCTGGCGACGGGCTCGCAAGGTCATGTGGGGTTGCATGCCTCTTTTACCGTCGGTGAGGAACTCTTGAAGAAGGCGATTGCCCTGGCCCAAAAACACAACACCGGCCTCCACATGCATGTGGCCGAAGACAACGCCGATCAGGAGGATGCCTTGGCCAAGTATGGCAAGCGGGTTGTGGAGCGCCTCCGGGACGCCGGCGCCCTGGAACTCAAAACCTCCATTTTCCCTCATTGTATCCACCTCTCAGACCACGAAAAAGAGCTGGTGCGACAATCCGGGATCTGGGTGGCTCAAAACACGGAAAGCAACCAGAACAACAATGTGGGTCTGACCGGTTACACGCCCCTAACCGACAATGTCATGCTCGGAACCGACGGTATGCACTGCGATATGCTGCGCAGCGCCCAAGCCGCTTTCCTGGTCGGCCAGGCCACTGAAGGCATTGGTTTCGA
>JASFFJ010000147.1:0-12849 GCA_050124355.1 Desulfobacterales bacterium
CCGAATGTGGAAGTCCGTATATTCAATCCCTGGAGACAGTATACATCAAAACAAAAAGTGAGGTCCTCTCAGACCCTCGAGCGATTTAACTATCGCATGCACAATAAACTTATGGTTGCCGACAATCGCATGGCCATCCTGGGGGGTCGCAATCTCGGAGATGAATATTTTGGGTTAAACAGCAGCTTTAACTTTCTCGATATCGATGTGATAGGTGTCGGTCCGGTGGCGCGCGAATCTTCTGAGCTTTTCGATCATTTCTGGAATAATCCCGCGGTGGTTTCGGCATCTGCTTTTGGCCACGACCAGCCTCAGGAATCCCCCCAAGAAATAGCAGATGCATATCTTCTGCGATTTAAAGCATCCAAGCGTTTAGAAAATGTGCCGATTGAAAGGCAAAATTGGGATGATATCCTACGGCCCTACGTCAAACGCCTTCACCCCGGCACCAGTAAGGTGGTTTATGACACGCTCGAAGCGGATGGGATTTCACAGAAGATGGCCACTATCATTCCGGAATTTAGCGATACCGCAACCAATGAATTACTGGTCGTCAATGCTTATGTGATCCCAAATGAAGATATGTTGAAGGGAGCCCGTGAACTTGTTGAAAGGGGTGTAAAAATCAAAATCTTGACCAATTCGCTGGCCTCCCAGGATGTGCCGGCCGTCAACAGCCATTACGGCCCCTGGCGCAAAGCCATTTTAGATGCCGGAATCGAGCTCTACGAACTTCGCCCGGATGCCGCCATCAAAGCTCAGGCGGATACCCCGCCGGTGGTGTCCGGGTTTGTCGGTCTGCACTCGAAAGCGTCGGTGGTCGACCGGTCGCGGGTTTACATCGGATCGTTCAATTTAGATCCACGCGCCAGAGATTTTAACACCGAAATGGGCGTACTCATCGATAGCCCTGAACTTGCCGAGGAACTGGCTCAATTGGCGGAAGAATTGATGGAACCGAAAAACAGCTGGCAGGTCAAATTCAATGATGAGGGCAAGCTCATCTGGCAGTCGGGTGAAGATATCAGGACCCGACAACCGGCCCAGAGTTTCTGGCAACGGGTTATGGATGTCTTTTTCAAGTTGTTTCCCAGCAAATATTTTTAAATTGCAGACCTCGTTGAATAGTTTACTGGTTGAATGGTTGACCAGGTAAATTACGGTCATAATTTCAGAATTTTATGATTGTTAATAGATGAAGTGCCCAATTATTTTGCAAATGTTGGATAAATTCATATTTACAACCACTTAACCAATCAACCAATAAACCATATCTGGAGTTGATTAATTAGATTTTATGATTAATATACAGAGGCTGCAGTTCAAAAACACTGCGTCATTGGTAATAACTATTCAAACAAAAAAAAGGAGGTTAATTTCATGAAAACAAGAACATCTATTTCAAACCGGAAATTTTCTATCGTGTTGTGCTTAATGCTTTTGGCCGTATTTTTATTTGCCGGCCAATCTTTTGCCAAGATGACTGGCAAGGAAATCGATGCCGCCGCAGATGCGGCCTTGGACCGCTTTTACCAGCAGGTTAAGGATGCCGAAGAGGTAGTCAAGCAGGCCAAGGGCATACTGGTTCTGCCGAATGTAAAAAAAGGTGCGATTATTGTTGGCGGTGAATACGGTAAAGGCGCTCTGAGGATCGGCGGTAAATCAGTGGATTATTACAGTATGGCTGCCGGTTCCATCGGCCTTCAGATAGGGGGGCAGGCCAAAGATATGATCATCGCCTTCATGACAAGCGATGCCCTAAAAAATTTCCGCGAGAGTAAAGGATGGGAAGCCGGGGTTGACGGCAACGTGGCGCTAATCTCGGTGGGCGCCGGTGAAAGCGCGACTACTGCTACGGAAAACCATCCCATCGCGGCGTTCGTCTTTGATGTCAAGGGACTCATGGCAGACATGTCTTTCAAGGGCGCAAAATTTAACAAACTGGACATGGACAAATGAAGCGATAATTGAAATTACAATCAAGCATAACATCCAACCGCAAGGTTGGAAAATAAACTCTAAATCAATCGTAGTGCATTCAAACTACAGGAGGTAAAACATGCGCAAAAAGATGAAAACGAGTCTTATTGGAATGATACTGGCAATCACGCTGATCGCTTTTGTCGGCTCCGTCATGGCGCAGGACAAACCGGCTGACAACATGGAACTTGTCAAAGAAAAGATCCGTACCGACAAAAAACTCTTCTTTGCAACCAACATGCAGCTGACCGAAGCTGAAGGAAAAGCATTCTGGCCGGTCTATGATGCTTACCAGGCGGAACTCGGCAAACTAAGGGATCGAGAAATCAACCTCATCGAGAAATTTGCCACCAATTTCGAAACGATGTCCGATGACGTGGCCAAGAATCTGCTGGATGACTCCCTGGCCATCGATATGGACCACCAGAAGCTGCGCCAATCTTACCTAGCAAAGATTCGCGGGACTCTACCGGAGAAAAAAGTAGCAAGATACTATCAGCTGGAGAGCAAAATCAATGCCGTCTTGGAATACGAGATGGCACGAAGAATCCCTCTCGTTCAGTAAGGTGCGTTTTAGGGGCCGGCGCCCTGCCGGCCCTGTCTCGTCGGGGGTCACTAAAAAAATGAAGGAGATACCATGCTCCCCAATAAGCAAAGCCTGCGGGGTAACTTTTTCAAACGGTGGGCGTGGTGGTCAAGTGTTCTGACTGCAGTGATAGCGGTCTGGTTTACGCAGCTTCCGATTCCGGCAGCTGCCGAAAAAGATTCGGCTCCAGAGGACTCTCTGCTGGAGATTAAGCCGTGGGTCGGCGATTTCGACGGGATGGCCGAACGGCGTGAGATCCGCGCGCTGGTGGTCTACAGCAAAACATTTTATTTTTTGGATCAGGGCCGTCAGCGCGGGGCGAGCTACGAACTGCTCAAACAGTTTGAAAAATTTATCAACAAGAAGCTCAAGACCAAGACTCTGAAACTAAGGGTCTTGTTTATTCCCGTCGGACGTGACCAGCTTATTCCCTGGCTAATTGACGGCCTCGGCGATATTGCCGTCGCTAACCTTACCATTACGCCGCAACGCCAGAACCATGTCGATTTTTCCGATCCACTGATCTCGGGCGTCAAAGAGCTGCTTGTCACCGGATTGGCGGCCCCGCCCGTAAAGAGCATCGCCGATTTGGCCGGCAAAGAGATCCACGTTCGCCGCTCGAGCAGCTACTACGAAAGCCTGACGCAACTGAACGAATCCTTCCATCGCAGCGGTAAACCACAGATGAAGTTGGTTGCAGCCGATGAAAACTTTGAAGATGAGGATTTGCTGGAAATGGTCAATGCCGGCCTGATCCCCATGATCGTCATGGACAGCCACAAAGCCCATTTCTGGGAGCAAATCTTTGATAAGATCAAAGTGCATCCCGCCATCTCCGTCAGAAACGGCGGAGAAATTGCATGGTGTTTCCGCAAGAATAGCCCCAAACTCAAAGCGCTGGTGAATGAATTCGTCAAAGGTCACAAGAAAGGCACCCTGCTCGGCAACATCATCCTGGAACGTTACCTGCGCGATACGAAATATGTCAAAAACCCCCTGTCACAAAAGGAACTGGATAAATTCGAGGCCCTGTTGGCTGTATTCAAAAAATACGCCGGCCAATACGACTTTGATTATCTGATGGTCAGTGCCCAGGCCTACCAGGAATCCGGCCTTGACCATAGCAAACGCAGTCCGGCAGGGGCCGTCGGGGTCATGCAGCTGCTGCCGTCCACGGCGGCCGATCCCAATGTTGGCATTCCCGACATTGAAAAGCTGGAAAAAAACATACATGCCGGCACCAAATATTTGCGGTTTATCGTTGACCGCTACTATAAGGACGAGCCGATGGACGACGTTAACAGGCTGCTCTTTGCATTTGCTTCCTACAACGCCGGACCGGCGCGGGTCAGCAGCCTGCGAAAAAAAGCCGCCAAGATGGGACTGGACCCCAACATCTGGTTCCACAACGTTGAGGTGGCCGCCGCCAGGGAAATCGGACGGGAAACCGTTCAATATGTGAGTAATATCTACAAATATTACATTGCCTACCGCATGATTATCGACCAGATGGAACGAAAAACACGACTTAAGAATGGCACTTCCGATGTATCCAGCCCAGGCGACTAGTGCACCATGAATCTCAATACGTTCCCAAGCAGGAAGCGGGGTCAAAGCTTGAATAGTGAATTATAGTAAACATTTTTGAGAATTTATTCCTCTCCAAAAGCCTTATCCGGTTCCTAAACTCGTTATATTTGAAAAAAATAACATCTTGACAACAAAACCCGCTTTGGTTATCCGGATGGTTATTATTGTCGTGTAATTGATGCCTTAATAAATTGGGATGTATGGTCCCAGCGCAGCTTTTGCGGAGACGGAAGCTGAAACCGATACACGATCTCTCTTTTTTTATTCACCCGCTTTGAAAAAATGGAATGAGGAGATAATAAATGAAGGACAAATCCCTGCAAGAGAAATACACATCAAAACTTCGCACGGCCGATGAAGCGCTTCGCATGATTCGTTCGGGTCAACGCGTTTTTATCGGATCATCCTGTGGTGAACCCCAGCATTTGGTCAATGCCCTGTTGGACAACGCCCAGTTCTTCTCAGATGTCGAGATTGTCCGTTTATTAAGCCTGGAAGGATCCGTAATCTCATTGATGGCGGATGAATACCGGGGCCATAAATTCCATGTTCGGTCGATCTATCAGGGATCTGCGCAAACCAAGAACCTGCGGGCAAATAAACGCTTCATCACACCACTAACCCTTTGCGCGGTGCCCGATTTATTCAAGAAAAAAATGTTGCCCCTTCATTTTGCTTTAATTCAGGTCTCTCCGCCGGATGACAATGGCTGGATGAGCCTGGGCATTTCAGTGGATGTCACCCTGGCAGCCGCCCGGTCCGCTGCGGTGGTTATTGCCCAGGTCAATTCGATGATGCCCAGAATTCCGGGGCACAGTTTTATTCATCTGGATGATGTCAGTGTCATTGTCGAACAGGAAGAAGAACTGCTCAGTGCGTTTGATCTGCCCGCCTATGAATCGGCTTCCGAGATTGCAGGCATCACAGCCAATCTGATCGATAACGGTGCCACCATTCAGCTTGGCCTGGCAGAGCTTTCTCCATCGATTGCAAAGGCGCTGACCCAAAAAACCGATCTCGGGGTTCATACGGAAATACTAACCGATGACCTCATGGAACTGGTTTCACAAGGTGTCGTCACCAATCGTCATAAAACCTTGAATGAAGGTAAGGTGATTGCCAGTGGCGCCATCGGTAGTCAGGAATTGTACCGATCACTGCACAATAACGTCGTCATTGAATTCAGACCGTCGGATTATGTCAACAATCCCGCCATCATTGCACAAAACAGCAAGATGGTCGCAATCAATTTTGCCAGGACCATGGATCTCAGTGGGGAGGTATACGCGGATGCACTCCCCCAAAATCATTTTTCCGGGGTAACCGGTATGTTTGATTTCATTCTGGGAACATCGATGTCTCCCGGCGGCAAATCCATTATGGTCATTCCTGCCAGAAGCATCGATGGTGAAACCAGCAGAATAATTCCAAAAGCCGACGGGGGCGCCATCGTGATTCCGAAAGGATATGTTTCTTATGTGGTCAGTGAATTCGGCATGGTCAATCTTTTGGGAAAAAACATAGAGGAGCGGGCCATGGCGATGATCAGTCTGGCCCATCCGGATTTTCGTGATGAGCTCTTTCACACTGCACAGGAAGCCGGCGTGATTGATCGCAGCCGAACACTCAATGAATCCTTATTCGGCATCTATCCTGCCAGAATGGAGGAAACCCGTCTGTATGACGGCCAACGAGTGACGTTCCGGCCGGCCAAGCCGGTCGATGGTCGCTTGATCCAGGAACATTTTTACAACATGGATGAACAGGATGTCCAAGCCCGGTTTTTCAGCATCCGTCGCAGTTTTTATCGGGAAGATATGGAAACCATGTTCCAGGTTGACTACATTAAAAACCTTTCCATTGTTGCCGTGACTGGAGAAGTTGGGTTTGAAAAGATAATAGGTCTGGGCATGTATGTCCTCGAACACGGCGAGGTGGCCGAGGTCGCATTTTCCACCGCCAAAGAATGGCAGGGCAAGGGGATTGCCGGAGTCATCCTGGAAAAACTGGCAGAGGCCGCCCGCGAAAACGGTCTACTCAGCCTGGTTGCCTATGTGATGCCGAAAAATACCGGAATGATTAAGCTCTTTAAGAAATTACCCTACAAGATTAAAACTAAAATTGACAGTGACATGTTGATACTCAGCTGTAACTTTGAGGAAGAAAACTGAGTACCGCTAAGTATTCAGGTGGCTTATCCACTCAAAAGGAGGTCCCATGAACTGGTATTTATTTATACTGGGTTCATCTGTCGGCAAAAAGATTTTAATGGCCATCACGGGTCTGTGCCTGATCGGGTTTTTGGCAATACACCTGCTCGGCAACATGATGGCCTTTGCCGGGGCCGATGCGTTTAACGGGTATGCGGCCAAACTGCACTCGCTGCAGCCCTATCTGAGCGTTTTTAACATTGGGTTGGCAGCCTTGGGATTGGTTCACATTGCCATCGGCACGATTCTCTTTTTTGAAAATCGGAAGGCGCGACCGGCGAGATACAAGGTATACCAAAACCCGGGTGGGCGGACGATTGGATCCAACACCATGCCTTACACCGGTCTCTTGATTCTTATATTCGTCACTTTCCATTTGCTTAAATTTACTTTTGTCGATAAATCCGTCACCCCGATCTATCAGCAGATGGCGACCACGTTTGCCAACCCGCTTTGGGTGCTCGTCTATGTGGTAGCGATGGTTATTGTCGCCGTGCACATCAGCCATGGGTTCTGGAGCCTGTTTCAAACCTTCGGCATTAATCACCCGCGCTACATGCCCCTGATCATGAAACTGGGACTGGTGGTGACCCTGGTATTTGGCATCGGGTTTGGCATTCTACCGATTTATTTGTTGATAATCGCCTGAAAAAGAAATTGAAGATTGAAGAATTTTGGATCTCGCTTCGCTTCGTCATTCTAATATTTTTAAATCGATTAACATCCTTAATTAGTCATTCGTCAATCGACATTCGACATTCCAAGGAGGATACCCATGCAACACCTGGATGGAAAAATCCCGGGCGGTCCGGTAGCCGAAAAGTGGGATCGCCATCGAATGGAAATGAAGCTGATCAACCCGGCCAACCGGCGACGTTTTAATATCATCGTCGTGGGCACCGGTCTGGCAGGCGCATCCGCATCCGCCAGCCTGGCCGAGATGGGCTATAATGTCAAAACCTTCTGTATTCAGGACAGCCCGCGGCGGGCCCATAGCATTGCGGCTCAGGGCGGCATTAACGCCGCTAAGAATTATGCCAATGACGGCGACAGCATCTGGCGGCTGTTTTACGACACGGTCAAGGGCGGTGATTATCGTTCCCGGGAAGCCAATGTGTACCGTCTGGCCCAGGTCAGCAACCATATCATCGATCAATGTGTGGCCCAGGGAGTACCTTTTGCCAGAGACTACGGGGGACTTCTGGACAATCGATCTTTCGGCGGCGCTCAGGTCTCACGCACGTTTTACGCCCGGGGCCAAACCGGCCAGCAGCTGCTGCTGGGCGCGTATGGGGCGCTGTCCCGCCAAATCGCCACCGGACAGGTAAAAATGTTTCCTCGCTACGAAATGCTGGATCTGGTGGTGGCCAATGACCGGGCCCGGGGCATCATCGCCCGTAATTTGATCAACGGCGAACTCGAAGCCCATGCCGCCGATGCCGTTTTGCTGTCGACCGGCGGCTACTCCAATGTGTTTTATCTGTCCACCAACGCCATTTCCTGCAACGTCAGCGCCATCTGGCAGGCCTACAAAAAAGGCGCTCACTTTGGCAATCCCTGCTTTACGCAAATTCATCCGACCAGTCTGCCGCACGTCAGCGGCCATCAAACCAAGCTGACGCTGATGAGCGAGAGCCTGCGCAACGATGGACGGGTGTGGGTTCCCAAAAATGCGGGAGATCAGCGCCCGGCCAATGATATCCCTGAAAATGAACGCGATTATTATCTGGAAGAAAAGTACCCGAGCTTCGGCAATTTGGTGCCGCGGGATGTCGCCGCCCGCAACGCCAAGCAGCAGTGTGATGCCGGCAAAGGCGTGGGACCGACCGGGCGTGCCGTCTACCTGGATTTTATGGAAGCCATCAGACGCGACGGCAAAGAAGTCATCGCCCGAAAATACGGCAACCTGTTTGACATGTACCGCAATATCATCGCCGAAGATCCCTATCAAACGCCGATGATGATCTACCCCTCAGCCCACTTCACCATGGGCGGGTTGTGGGTGGATTATAACCTGATGAGCACCATTCCCGGACTATTCGTGCTAGGAGAGGCCAATTTTTCAGATCACGGGGCCAATCGTTTGGGAGCCAATGCGCTGATGCAGGGCCTGGCGGACGGCTATTTTGTAATTCCATGGTAATGGCAAAGCACCCGAACTTCACAAAGAGCCGCTTGTTTTCGAAAATGTCGAATTGACCCAAAGGAGCTATAAATAATGAGCGCAAAAGAAACGATCAATATTACCCTGGAAATCTGGCGCCAGACTGGTCCGCAGGATCGCGGTCGGTTCGAAACCATTGCCGTCGATGATGTCGATTCCCACAGCTCCTTTCTGGAAAGGTTGGATTTTTTAAATGAAAAATTGATCCTTGAGGACAAGGAGCCGATTGAATTCGATAATGACTGCCGGGAAGGAATTTGCGGCACCTGCGGCGCGGTGGTCAACGGCATTCCCCACGGTCACCGCGCAACCATGACCCTTTGCGAGCTGCACATGCGAGAATTCAGCGACGGTGACACCATTGTGGTGGAGCCGTTTCGATCCCGCGCTTTTAAAGTGGTCAAGGACCTCATGGTGGATCGCGGCGCGCTGGATAAAATCATCCAGGCTGGTGGCTACGTCTCGGTGGATACCGGCGGCGCGCCAGATGCTAACGCATTACCCATTGCCCAAGAAAAGGCGGAAGACGCCATGGACGCCGCGGCTTGCATCGGTTGCGGCGCCTGCGTGGCTTCCTGTCCCAATGCTTCGGCCATGTTGTTCATCAGCGCCAAGGTGTCCCAATTGGCACTGCTGCCCCAGGGGAAACCGGAAGCCACCCGGCGGGTGCTGGCCATGCTCCGGGAAATGGACAATTGCGGTTTTGGTAATTGCACCAACCACCGGGTGTGCGAGTCTGCATGCCCCAAACAAGTCTCCATCACCCATATTGCTCGGTTTAATCGGGAATTTTTAAAGGCAGCGCTGTTCGCCAAAGCGGACTAGAAACCATACAGCTCAGCAAGGTGCATCGTCAATGGGCCCAAACCAATCATTGCGCGCAGTTTCCTTTCAGAGATCCTCAATCAGGGCGCCTTCATTTCTTTGATATATCGATTCTTTTCAGCCCAGATGTCATTCAACCAACGTTGCAGTCCCGCCCGATGGTTTCGATCATTGGCATAATCGCCCAGCAAACCCGGACTCACCGGCAGTGACCGCACGCTCACCTTAACTTCCCGCATCTTGCCACACAGAAGCGCCCAGAAGCTTGATACACCATCAGGATACACAATGGTGACATCCAGTACGCGGTGAATTTGTTTTCCCATTGAGCCGAGCACGAAGGCAATACCGCCGGCCTTTGGCTTGAGCAGATGTGAATATGGCGATTGTTGTATGCGATGCTTTTCTTTCGTGAAACGCGTGCCTTCCACAAAATTCATAATAGAGACCGGTATTTTTTTAAACTTTTGACAGGCTTTGCGCGTTATTTCCAGATCTCTGCCTTTTAGGTGAGGTCTTTTTTTGAGATCGCTTTTCGTGTATCTTTTTACAAACGGGAAATCCATCGCCCACCATGCCTGACCAAGGATCGGAAGCCACAATAGCTCTTTTTTGATGAAAAACTTCAAAAATGGAATTTTCCGATGAAATATCCTCTGAAGCACGAGAATATCCACCCAGGACTGGTGGTTGGCCAAAACCAAATACCAATCATACCGTTTTAGCGCCTCCATACCCTGAATATTCCACCGCGTATTTCCAACCAGTTTCTGGTTTAGATTATTTACCCAAATCCAGTTTTCGGCTATGGCATTTAGCATCCGACTGCATCTTCGCATCCAGGCTTCCGAAGGAATCGCCGCTTTAGCGGCCGCTAAGACAAACAAAGGTATGCACCAAAAAACCGTATTCAAAGCATATAGGATCAGGGATACGATACCCCGAACGACTCCCAGCAATTCATGATACATCATTCCCCACTATCCGATTCGGAAAAGAAAGGGCATCCTTCTCTCATCGAAGAATACCCTCGCGGTAACGGTAGAACCTTTTAAATTCTCATCCCGCCAAGGCGGGGTGGCTTATGAATTGAGTTACATCACAGTGACACTATTCTTCATTATAGGTGGAAAGAAGCGTCCGATCGTCAAAGTAAACTTCAGAAACGGGGTCAGCATCGCCATTGAAAAAGCCGGTCACTTTTTCGGCGATAACTTTCGAACAGGAACCAATCGGGAAAAAATCATCGGATCGAAGTTCCGAGATTAATGCCTCCGACCCCTCTTTTATGGCAGCCCGAATGGTGTCAGCATCGAAGGTCACTTCATGGATCAATGAAAAATTTTCTAGAGCCATATTGTAATAATCACTTTTTCGTGGTTTTCGCCCGATAACGGCAAATTCTTTAATCGAGAGGCGATTCGTGTCATCATCCATGGATATGTCGTATCTTTGAAGCATATTACCGTCCCTTCCTCGGTGAAGCTTTTCTTAAGGGGGCCTGTTTCGTTGTCGCATGACAAAGGATCAGCTGGGTTTGCAGTGCGGCGAATAAAAAATAAAAGGCAGAGTCATTTCCGACCCCGCCCTTTTAGTCAGAGAATTCTCTAGCCTTACCGAGACAACTTACGCGTCATGAGACGTGATTACCAATTTTATAAATCGAGGATATGTCAAGAATTATCAGCAAAAAAACTAATCTCAGCATTTTAATAGTCTCAATCCGGTATTTTGTCAATATAAAATTCAGAACTACTAAAGTGTCGTAAATTCTGATTCAACAGAAAATGTCTATGATCACGCCAACTCTGCTGGAATTCGAGCGGATCTTTCTGAATTTTTTTAGATTCCTTTGCTATCAGGGCATCCTGAAAAATTTTCCCAACGGAAGTGAGGGGCCCCGAAATTAATTATGAATTGACAGCTGCAATCTGAAGATTTATCTTAGCCCAAATTAAATTTACCCGATCAATATTCCAACCGCAGCAACGAAACAAAGGAGGATATCATGGCCCAAAAACCGATTTCTGTTGTGTTTCAGCCGAAGAAAGGATCAGAAGAAGCATTTTTTTCAGAGCAGGATCAAGAGAAACTTAGAAATCTCAGGAAAAAAACAGAGGATGAAGCCAACAATAAATACCGCGAAGAACATAAGTACCATTGTTTTCGGTGCGGCACCCAAAGCTTGGCTGAAATCGACGAAGGTAAAGTCAAAATAGATGTCTGCGTCAATGAAGATTGCGGCGCGATTCACTTGGATCCCGGTGAGCTCAAAGAGATTATCAAGGATCAAAGTACGCTTTCGGCCGCCAAAAACGCTTTCCTATCGGTGTTCAAATGATCAGAGGTCGAGGGTATTGCTGAATGGAACTGACCCTATACCAAATAGACGCGTTTACGGATCAAGTTTTCAAGGGCAATCCTGCCGCGGTATGTCCTCTGGAGAGTTGGCTAAGCGATTCCGATCTGCAAGCCATTGCAGCAGAGAATAATCTGTCGGAAACCGCTTTTTACATTCCGCTTGTAAGCGGCTTCCACCTCCGATGGTTTACGCCCAAGGCTGAGGTCGACCTATGCGGTCACGCCACTTTGGCGACTGCTTTTGTCATCTTCAATCTCTTAAATTACGCTGATGATACCATTTATTTTCAGACCAAAAGCGGCGAGTTGACTGTCACCAAGAAGAACGATCGGCTGGTGATGGATTTTCCTTCTCAGCCTGCAAAACCTTGCGCAACTCCCCATCTGCTGATCGAAGGTTTAGGCAAAGCGCCCATTGAGGTGTTATCCTCGGAAGACTATATGGCAGTTTTTGGCACTGAAGAAGATGTGATGGCGTTAAAACCAAATTTTGATGCTTTGAACAAACTCGATTTACGAGGCGTTGTGGTAACCGCGGAAGGCAAAGAAGTAGATTTCGTAAGCCGCTTCTTTGCGCCCCGGTATGGCATCAATGAAGATCCGGTAACCGGCTCTGCACACTGTTCGCTGACTCCTTATTGGGCAGATAAACTCAATAAAACCATACTTAGTGCCAGGCAGGTCTCCGAGCGCACCGGTTATATCGAGTGCGAACTAAAAGGCAACCGTGTATTGCTGTCAGGCAAAGCCGTTAAATATATGGAAGGAAAAATAAACTTTTAAGCAACGTTCAGAGGCTCGGCAGTTCAGGGTTCAAAGGTTTTTCAACCCAGAACGTTGAACCCTGAACCTATTAACCTATTTTTAGTTACTCAATTTCAGAACTCAAATTTTTTGGCTCTAAATGCTTCCAGGTAGTTGCCGCAATATTCATCTTTGCCGGCAAGCGCCTCGGCAGCAACAATATTGGCCATCATCTTTTGATCCAGGGGGTTTACGATAGCACCGTCGAGTCCCTTGGCGATTGCCATGACCATGAACGTCTGATTTAAAAATTTTCTTTCCGGCAATCCAAAAGAAATGTTCGACAATCCGCACATGGTATGAACCCCCTTGAAGGTGGTCATGATGCT
>JASFFJ010000148.1:0-12706 GCA_050124355.1 Desulfobacterales bacterium
GAAACGATCCCTGCCCTTGCGGCAGCGGCTTGAAACATAAAAAATGCTGCCTGGGGAAATCTGCCCACGGGATTGTGGACATCAAGGAGACCTATGCCCGCAAGTATAATATCCGGCTTAAAAAATCAGCCGATATCGAAGGTATCCGTAAGGCCGGACGATTGGTGCTGGATACCCTCGATCTGTTGACGTCCGAGATCACACCCGGGATAACCACCGACGACCTCAACACGCTGGCCCATGAATTTACCATAAAAAACGGCGCCACTCCCGCCCCGTTAAAATATCGCGGTTTCCCCAAAAGCATTTGTGTATCCGTCAATGAGGTTATTTGTCACGGAATACCTGGAGACCGGGTCATAAACGACGGCGATATTGTCAATGTGGATGTCACCTCTGTTTTAAACGGTTATTATGCCGATGCGAATAAAACCCTCTTTGCCGGAGCCCCCGGCCCGGATGCACGCAAGATTGTGGACGTCGCCCGCGAATGTCTCAGAAGAGGCATGTCAGCGGTGAAACCCGGAAATACCATTGGCGATATCGGCTGGCACATCCAAACCTATGCCGAAGCCCAGGGATGTTCGGTTGTCCGCGAGTTTGTGGGGCATGGTGTGGGATTTGGATTCCATGAAGCCCCCCAGGTTCCCCATTTCGGGCATAGAGGCACGGGTATCGGCCTGATCCCCGGGATGGTGTTTACCATTGAACCGATGATCAATCTCGGTAAAAAAGAACTGAAAATACTCGACGACAACTGGACGGCGGTCACCAAAGACGGACGGCTTTCGGCCCAGTTTGAGCAGACGGTTTTGGTCACCGAAAACGGCGTTGAAAGCTTGACACCGTATGAATGAGCATAGAGCATAGGGGATAGGGCAGAAGACGGAGGGCGGAAGACAGAGGGCACAGAGGATGGATGACGGATGACAGAGGTATTTAAATGCGGAATTCGGGAAGTAGCATGTCAATTCACAGTTAGATAGCATAGGGTGGGTGACAGAGAATTCAGTGTAGATCAACTATTTTATATTTTCGCTGACAGGAGGCTTGAAAACTTCAGCCGTCAGCGCACAGGACGAGTTAGCGTCTAGGTACTAAATTATCGATATCAAATCGAAAATTTGCCGTAATAATGCCAGCCGGGATTAATCCGATGTCAAGTCCGGCCCTTTTCCATGAAATGCCGAAATAAGCCCCTGCGAAGACACTTATTCCAGCCACATTAATGAGATCATCACCATAGCCGAAAAGCAGGCCGAATTTATATCCAATATCGAATCGTGTATTTTTACTATAATTGTGAGAGTAAATTTCTCTTGCCAGACCGGTATAATATGCACGGTCATCTTTGCTGTTCAAAAATGTACCGGCAGTCAGACCGTAATACTGAATGCCCGCCAGGTGATTTTGATCGTTGTTGTTTCCATTCCCAAAATATTCACCGGTGCCGTCCAAATGGATGCTCCACATTCCCAAGAGCAATGCATCTCTACTTTTTCTGCCTTTCATCTTTTCCCATAGGGATTTGTCACTATTTTCACTCGTATTCTCTTCTTTCTGAATGGCAATATTGTTGTTTCGGTGATCTGTCTGTTGGGCCGCTGGATCCTGGCAGTACGCTGTATTTACAAGGCAAATGCAGACAAATAGATAGATCAAAAGCATAGATTTTATCATATTTTAACTGGATACCATTCTGCTAAAAAATATTTATTGATCGAGGCTGTTTAATGGGACACGTGGCGGTTAGCCGCATTTGAGCCCGTCTGACTATAATTATGAACCGAATTAGTCAAGTGCAATTTTCACCACTAACCGGCATCCTTGGCGCGAAATAGAAAGAGTTTTTTAATTAAGTAACTGCAACCATTTGAACTTTTTAGATAGAGGATGCCTAAATCGCGCGCCTGACTTGGTGTATTGCCGACTTTTGAAGGGCTTATAAATATAACCCAAGCCGATATCGATAATGCTCTCTTTTTTCTTGGCATGTATTAATAATTTTGCTATTAAGATAGTTTCTGAATTCGTTTCAGTGATCCGGCAGCAATGACGATACAAATGAGTCTTTCAACCATGGCATATAGTTGCCAACCAAGAAAAGGAGGTATCATTATGATGAACATTTTGCATTCAAAAAGTCGAGGTCGTTTCCTAAGTGCTATATTGGGTCTGACAGCGCTTATGGTGTTTTTGGGATTCAGCGGGGTGTATGCCGGCGATCTTTTGGTCTATACGGCCCTGGAAGACGACGAGGTGGCGGTTTACCTGCCGGCCTTTAAAAAGGCCCATCCCGACATTAATGTTACGATTTATCGGGATTCAACAGGTATTGTGACTGCCAAGCTTCTGGCTGAAAAAGACAACATTCAGGCGGACGTGGTATGGGGTACGGCGGCCACGAGCCTCCTTGTCTGCAATGAGCTGGGAATGCTCACAGGGTATAATCCCAAAGGCATCGAAAGGGTTCGAAAAGGGATGAAGGATGGCAAAAACGATCCTGTCAGCTGGGTCGGAATTAAGGCTTATGTCACTGGGGTTGTTGGAAATACAATCGAAATGGAAAAGAAAAAGCTTCCGATGCCAAAATCGTATGCCGATTTGTTAAAGCCAATATATAAAGGGCAGGTCGTCATGCCGAACCCGGCCTCTTCCGGGACCGGATTCCTGACGGTTTCGGCGATCCTTCAGCTCATGGGGGAAGAAAAGGGCTGGGATTATCTGGACCAACTGCACGAGAATATCGCTCAATATACGCATTCGGGTTCCAAACCGGCAAAAATGGCCGGTAAGGGCGAGTTCCCGATCGGCATTTCCTTTGCTTACCGAGGTTTCAAGCAGCGCGCCAATGGTGAACCGGTTGAAATCGCCTTTCCGTCAGAAGGCTCCGGCTACGAGGTGGAGGCAAATGCGTTGATGAAGAAACCCCGCATCAAAAAGGAGGCCAAAATATTTCTCGACTGGGCTATCAGCCCCGAGGCCATGGCCATGTATGCCAAGGTCTATCCCATCGTGGCCACCGACATAAAAGTTGAGGCTCCCGAAGGGTGGCCGGCGGATCCAATGTCCGTTCTCATTGATAACGACCTGGAATGGGCTGCTAATAACCGCAAGCGTATTCTCAAGGAGTGGACCCAGCGTTACGACAGCAAGAGCGCGCCTAAATAACATTTACCCGTCGATTACCGACAATACCGCCGGCACAACCAGAGTTTCGGGTTGTGCCGGTGTATTTAAATCAGCGGCTGTTATCTAAGCACAACCATTTATTTGATGAGGTGTGTTTGTATAATTTTCGAGACGGAAATACGGAAGGGCATCCCCGGTAGGGATCGAAATGGAACAACACAGCGAAAACAGCACCACCCAGTTTTTTTTAGAGGTTCGTAACATTACCAAAATGTTTGGCCAGTTTACGGCCTTGAGCGATATCAGCGTGGGCATCAAACAGGGCGAGTTCGTGTCGGTATTGGGTCCGAGCGGGTGCGGCAAGACAACGCTTTTGCGGGTCATTGCGGGGTTGGAAGAACAGAATTCCGGATCCGTGTGGATTGCAGACCGTGATGTGTCTCGCGAGCCCGTCGCCAACCGAAAATTGGGGATCGTTTTCCAATCCTATGCCCTGTTTCCTAACATCAATATCATCGGCAACGTCCAGTACGGCATCAATCGACGCCAGTTTTCCAAATCCGAGCGTGAGCAACGGGCCATGGAAATGCTGGAGCTCGTCGGCATCGAGGAACAATCCCACAAATATCCGGCCCAGCTTTCAGGCGGTCAACAGCAGCGGGTTGCCCTGGCACGGGCGCTGGCCCCAAGTCCGTCCCTCCTATTACTCGATGAGCCCCTTTCGGCCCTGGATGCCCGCGTACGAGTATACCTGCGGGCAGAGATCCGCCGCATCCAAGAGACCTTAGGCGTGACAACGGTTATGGTGACCCATGATCAGGAAGAGGCGCTCACCATGGCCGATCGCGTCGTGGTGATCGACGAAGGCAAGCTGATGCAGTACGCCTCCCCGCATGAGCTGTACGTGTCGCCGCAAAATCCCTTTGTGGCAGGTTTTATCGGTGAAATGAATTTCATATCGGACTGCATGGGACGAGATCCGGACTCCATTTTCTTCGGCCAGTATATTTTGCAGTCGAAGGCCGGTCGGGCCGCCAATTACCAGGGAAGGCCTGTGATCGTCGCCATTCGACCGGAGGATATCCGGGTTATCCGCGATGAGTCGATAGACGTTAATATTTTAAAAACCAAAGTTGAGCGTATTGAGTTCAGAGGATCTCTCTACACGATACGACTCAGGGTCCTCCACCCGGCTGGCGGGGCGACCGACCAGCGCCTCAACATGGACGTTCAGGTGGAAACCATGGAGTCCATGCAAATTCGCACCCAGATGGAACTGCCGATTCATTTGCCCCCGGATAGACTGCTCCTTTTCAAGCGGCAAAGAGGAAAATCGTGATAAATTTCGACAACCCCTTGGGAATTGCGATCAACCCCAGGGCCGGCGGACATCGCGTGACCAAGAAATCAAGTCCCGAAGATTGGATGCGACGTCTGCTGATTGGCTTGGCCTGCTTCTGGCTTCTGGTGGGCGTTGTTTTGCCCCTGCTGGATGTGGTGGATCGGGCCACTCATATTGAACTGGTTGTTAAGATCGAGGAGCCAACAGAAGAAGAAAAGAAGGAAGATGATTTTCGAGGGCAGATCGATATTGCCGGCCATGCGGTTCTTTTAATGCTGGAAGACGGCAAGAAAGAGGTCCTCTACATCGACAATAAGCCCGTTGAAATCCGTAGACGCAAAACTGAAGTCTCCGGTGTTTATGTCGAGCTTGGAGATGAACGCATCGAAAGAGTTGTATGTGACCTGGCGCGTCCGGATCCCATGAGTGAAGACGTATTGCCGATTGAGCCCATCGAAATCGTACGCACACCGGAACAGCGCTGGCAAGTGAACGGCGAATTACTCCCCCCGGAGGAAAATTTTTTGCTCGTCGAACGGTTCATCGGCCTGGCGAACTTTTTTGATTACTTCGGCCTCAGAGGAATTTCGCAAGGCAGGACATTCGTAGCGCTGGGTAATATTTTACTGTCCATTACGCTCATTGGATTTTTCGTTTGGACGTTGATCCGACCCACGGTGCCGTTCAACCAGAATGGCATGCTCACCCTTGCCATCTTATTGGTGCTGGCCTTTCAGGCTTTCCGGTCCATCGAGTTTCTGACACAATACATGGAAGCTTCGGGCCTGGCACAGTCGGTCTGGAACAGTTTGCGCGTGGGCCTTTATACGACCGTCATCTCTGTAAGCCTCGCATTTTTGTATGCCTATGGCATCCACCGGACTCAAATGTTCGGCAAGGCCTTTTTTCGCATCGTCGCAATGATTCCACTGTTTGCGCCGACGATGCTTTATGGATTGTCGCTGGTTTACATGTTCGGCAACAAAGGCGTTATCACGACCGGGTTCTTCGACAGCATTCCCTGGCTGGCATGGGATATCCAACTTTACGGGTTAACGGGAATTGTCATCGCCGAAGTTGTTTTCACCTTTCCACCGGCGTTTATGATTTTGCTGGTGGCCCTTTCCAACACGGATGCCCGTCTCTACGAAGCCTCGGAAAGTCTGGGTGCCGGCAAGGTCAGAACCTTCTTCACGGTGACCATTCCCAGCATCAAATTCGGCCTTCTGAGCGCAATTTTCGTGGCCTTCACCCTGTCATTTACCGATTTCGGCGCGCCGAAAGTGGTTGGTGGCCAGTATAATATTCTGGCGGTCGACATCTACAAACAGGTCATCGGTCAGCAGAATTTCGGAATGGGTGCCACGGTAAGTATCATTTTGCTGATACCGACTGTGCTGGCCTTTGTCGCTGATCGCATCGTTCAGCGTCGCGCCACAGCGGTTGTTACTGCCCGCAGTGTGCCCTTTGTCCCTAAAGCCAACCTGTTACGTGACACGGTCTATGGTAGTATATGTTCGCTGATTGCCGCTTTTATCCTGCTGATGGTCTTCATGGCGGGGGTGGCGTCGCTGGTCAAAATCTGGCCCTATGCCTTTACCAATCCTGAAAGGTACCCTCAAATCTGGACCTTAAAACACTATCTGTTCGATGACGTCGGCGGCGGTGGTTATGCGGCGTTCTGGAATAGCATTAAAATGGCAGGACTGACAGCCCTTTTTGGTGCTATTGTCACTTTTACCAGTGCTTACCTCATCGACAAAACCAAGGGCGCGGTTTTCCTCCGGCGGATTGCCTATTTCCTCTCGATTATTCCGCTGGCCTTGCCCGGGCTGGTAATTGGAATTGCTTATATCTTTTTCTTCAACAAAACGCATTTGAGCATCCCGTTTACCGGAATCGAGTTTTTCAATCCATTCAATTTGCTATACGGGACAATGGCCATTCTCATTATCTGTAACATCATCCATTTTTATACCGTCAGCTTTCTGACAGCGACAACGGCCATCCGGCAGCTTGATAAGGAATTTGAATCGGTGGCCGAATCGATGGCCGTCCCGTTTTACCGGACCTTCATGCGGGTAACCGTGCCGGTGTGTTTTCCCGCGATCTTGGAAATTGCCGTATTTTACTTCGTCAGTTCCATGGCGACGGTTTCGGCCGTGATATTCCTTTACTCCAGTGATAATCCGCTGGCCTCGGTGGCGGTCATCAATATGGATGATGCCGGTGATACCGCCCCGGCAGCAGCCATGTGCATGCTGATTGTTTTCGCCAACGTGATCGTACGCAGTCTGGCAGAGCTCATCAGCAGACGTTTCAAGCGCCGGACCCAAGGATGGCGGGCGCGATAACTGAAGCAGATTGTCAGGTAGCGCTTGCGGCGCAACCTGACCTACAGCTCTACCATGTTTCATCAAATTGGCCCGCCGGCGGAGAACTATTGGAGGGTGGAATTATGGAACAATGGGTTAAAGATAACGAGATTAGAAGTTCAATTAATAAGTAGAAAAAATTGCGCCTGTTAGTACAAGTATCGCCCCGATCACTTTTTTCATATTGACCGGATCTTTAGGAGATTCCAATAGTCCAAAATGGCTTACGATAATCGCCATCAGTATTTGACCCGCTATCAGCAAAATGAAAAATTTACGCGCACCGATATGTGGGATAAGAAAAGTGGTGCCTAAAACAACAAATGCGCTGACAAAACCTGTTAAGTACAGGTAAAGGGGTACGTCTTTTATATGATTCATCGCACTAAATTGGCCGGATAGCAAAAATATGAATACCGAAGTAAATAGTGCGACGAAGAAAAAGGTGACATTGGCGGTGATAGTAGAACCTAAATATTTGGCAACCGAACTATTCATTGGCAAATAAATCGACATAGTCAGGCCCATCGCAAAAGCAAGGACGATATATAGTGTTGTTTGCATCTTAATATTTCCACCATTGCATTATTCTACCGGTTATCCCAAAACGCGGCTCCCTCTGGCGTGATCTTACTTCCGGCGATTATATATCTGAGCCAATGCCATTCCGGCGAACGCCAGAATCCAGGAAAATAGCCTAAATGTCGGATCCGTCATCCCGGTCCCGGATCAAGTCCTGGATGACGGATCCGGGACCGGCATGACAAGTGTTTCCTATTTCATTGCCTGTTTAATATCAAAGCCTGGTCTTCAGGGTCAGTATTCTTTACGTGTCCGAGTTACCCGAATAGTTACTTTCCAGGGCTTTAACGAGATTGGTCATTGTCGTAAAAAAGGGTACGGAAATGCCTGCCTTTCTTGCATACGCCAGGACCCTCCCCCCTAAAAAATCAATTTCTGTCGGTTTGCGGTGTTCAATGTCAGCGCACATTGAATCTTTATGAACACCCGCTTTTTCCAGATAGGCCACCGCCTGATTAATGTCGTTTTCCCCAAGATCGTATCCCTTGGCGGCGGCGACCGCTACAATTTCTTTAAAGCATGCATCGGCGATTTCTCTGGTCGGGGAAAAATGAAGGGCTTCTTTGATGGTTTTGTTGGTGACGGCACAGATGGAGGCCAGGGTGCATTTCATAACCATTTTCTGCCAGACATTCAATTTGATATCATCGACATAAACCGTGTCCAGGCCCGCATCCGTATACCGGCCGGCGATATCTTTTCCGATCTTATGATTTCCCGGCAAGACGGCTCCCAGATGATTCGGTGGATTGAAAAAAGCCGCCTTGACCTGCCCGGGAGCGATTTGCGCGACACCGAAATTCAGGCTCATCCGAAATGCCGAATCAGCACCAAAGCGCTCCGCAATCAAATCTTCCGTTCCCAGTCCATTGTGAGCGCTGACTATTTTTTGACCAGGTTTGAAGACCGCCGTCATTTCATCCAGCACCCGGTCAAGATCGCAGGTCTTGGTACTGATGAAAATCAAATCCGGGTTGTATTTCTCAAGATCCCCAATGCGGTCACAATAATTCTTAACCGGTGCCCAGAAGGATAGCACTCCGGATACCCTGATCCCGTCTTTTACGAGGGTTTTCCCGATGTCGTTTGACCGGCCCACCAGTATTGTATTCGGATCTTTGCGAAGCAGGGCGGCCGCCAGTACTGTACCGGTAGAACCTAAGCCGACAATGGCGATTCTGTAAGTTTTCATGTGCATGTTTTACGGGTTATCCTAGGCCGTCGGTCGAACCAGGGACAGGCTTCTTCCAGTTGAGCGGCCAATTTGAAAAGGATGGCTTCCTCGCCGAAAGGCGCGGTAAAATGATTCCCGCAGGGCAGGC
The DNA here is from genome assembly GCA_050124355.1 of Desulfobacterales bacterium. GTDB lineage: Bacteria > Desulfobacterota > Desulfobacteria > Desulfobacterales > JAFDCJ01 > JAFDCJ01. The sequence goes on from JASFFJ010000148.1 coordinate 8,754, forward strand.
CGTCGGGAGTCCAGTGCAACGGGACGGACATGGCCGGCAAACCGCATAGATTGGCCAATTGGGTGAAAGGTGTCCTGGCGAGGCTGCGCTCCGCCATTTTATTCACGATGCCGGATGCTCTCAGCAGCCAACCGGCGCGCAAGGTATTGACCAGTTCGATCAACATAATTTCAGCGGGTTTGGGGTTGAGCTCCCCCACTTTTGCCGGAGGAAAAGCCGTTGTGGGTGTCATATAAATATGGTAGTCATCAAAAAAACGGCCCATCTTACGCGCGGAACGGTCCCATACGCGCAAGGCCGAGGCCAGGTGTGCGGATGAAAAACTCCGGCCGAGCAACCCTAAAGTCCAGGTGACGGCTTCCATGTCTGCCGGCTTGGCTTTACGCCCCAACACCGATGCGAGTTCATCGATATTGGCCGCCACTTCGCCAAAACACATGGCCAGGTAGCTTGTCGCTAGAGCATGACCGTCTATATCCGGTTGCATTTCTTCAACATGGTGACCAAGATCTTCCAGCAACCTGGCGGCTTTTTCAACGGCCCGAACACATTCAGGGTGTACCGGGGTATGAATGGGAGAGCTCGTACTAAACGCAATTTTTAGCCTGCCGGGCGGGCGGCCGATTTCTTCCAGGTAAGGCCTTTGCGGCGGAGGAATTCGAAAGGGTGCACCGGAGTCCTCACCCTGGGTGGCATCCAGCAGGGCGGCACTGTCTCGCACAGAGCGGGTGATAACATGGTTCTGCACCGCTCCACGCCAGTCCGTGGCGCTGTCCGGTCCACCCGGGTTCCGGCCTCTTGTCGGTTTCAACCCAAATAGGCCGCAGCAGGCAGCAGGGATGCGGATAGAACCGCCCCCGTCGTTTCCGGATGCAGCTGGGGTCATGCCTGCCGCAATAGCCGACGCCGAACCGCCACTCGATCCACCAGGTGTATGGTCGGTGTTCCAGGGATTACGGCAGGGACCAAAAAGTTCGGGTTCGGTAACGGCCAACAACCCGAATTCGGGCGTATTCGTCTTACCCAATATCACCAGGCCGGCCTTTTTGAAGCGCGCGACCATCTCGCTGTCCTTTTCGGGCACGTATGCGGTTAGAGCCCGGCAGCCATTGGTGCTGGCGACGCCGGCATAATCATAACCGAGGTCTTTTAGGAGAAATGGGACACCGGCAAAGGGCGCATCCGGCTGCGGTTGAGATGCTGCTTTGCGTCCCTCGGCAAACATTGGCCGAATGACAGCGTTGAGCAGGGGGTTATAGCGGTTGATTCTTTCGATGGATGCTTCACACAATTCCAACGCAGTAACCTGTCGCCGACGGACAAGCTCCGCCAGCCCCAGCGAATCATATTGTTCATAGTCTTGGAGGACACCCATTGTTTATTCTACTCTGTCACATATTCATAACAAACTAAAGGCTCCATAAAACACCACACGCGCGGCAGCATTTCGGCGGGGTTTCCGATTGAAGCTGATTTCTGAAGATATCATACTTGGGGCCTGACCAAATCTCTGCCAGTGAGGATTCAAACGCATTTCCCAGCAGAATAGAAGAATAGTCGATTGTGGAAAAAGGAGAAATACAACAGGGCAACACATTCCCGTTGGCGGTGATGTACATTAACGTTTGGGGTCGATAACATTTGCGCCACGGCATTTTCACGGCAGAACTTGCCTGCAGACTTTCAAAAGGGTTGCTCAGGCCCGAAGCATTGAATTGGATGCCCAAGCGGGCGGCCAGCTCTCGGCTGCGGTGAATCAACTCCAGGGTTGTATCGTCTGAATCCTGCAGGGTCTGCTCGCATCTGGCCACCCCATAGCCCTCGTGGTCTTGAAAATAGACCAGACGCTGCAAATGTAATTCGCCTATTCCGATGTCGGCTGCCAGCCGAAGCAGGTCCGGCAGTTCGGCAATGTTATCTTTGGTCCCCAAAAACCAGAGCGAGAGTCTCGGGCTGACAGCCCGCTGATCTTTCTGGAGCGTCACAAAGGTTCGTAGATTCTGAACTATTTGATTAAACTTGTTGCTGTTGCGAATACGTTTATATCCTTGCGGGGAAGCGGCATCCAACGATATGCGCAATTCATCCAGTCCGGTGTCTATGATAGCGTTCTGCCGTTTTTCATCAAGCAGGATGCCGTTGGAATTAAAGAGCACATATACATTACGTCTTTTCAGATGCGCGATCATCTCGAAAAGCGCCTCGTTTAAAAGCGGCTCACCGACACCGTGAAGCGTTACACGTTGCAATTCGGGCAATTGATCGGTAATCATGACCATGTCTCGCAGAGACATGTCGCGATCCGGCTCCCAGTTCCCCCGGTGAAGAATGCACCCCTTGCAGCAGAGGTTGCATCGGTTGGTTGTCTCGATGTAGAGAACTTTCGGCCGTCTCAAGCTATGTTCTGCTTTTGACATGATTGTTTGAAAATGTCCTCATCTTAACCCGGATGATAAACCGAAAATAACAATCACCAAATTACAAATAAATTCCAAATTCCAATATCCAAATCTCAAATAAGATCAAACGCCAATTGTTTGGGATTTTGAATTTCGGTCATTGTGATTTGTTTGGTATTTATGATTTGTTATTTGAAATTTTTAATAGCTGAAAACTTCATCTTCTTACAACATGTTGTTGGAAACCCGATAAGGGCCCAGTAGACTACACCCCCCGAACTATGGTGGTGCATATACTGCCGCTGCGCAACGGTTTCGCAGCCGATGATGGCTGTCCCCTAAGCTGAATCGTTTTTCCCTGATAGATTGGACAGTATTCATCCGGCTCTTGAAATCGGTTGCGCAGCTTGCGCCGTGCCGCGCATCCTCCTCCGCAGTTGCCGACATGTTCACAGTCCTGGCAGAATTTTGGTATGAAATGGGTTTGTTTGAACAAGGGGGAATCAACGACGGCTTCTTTTTTATCTACTAAATCATCGATGGTTAGATCGGATTCAGGCCAATAGACGCAGGCTTTTAATTTTCCATCTGGGGTTATCCGCATGCTGTGTCCGCCGCAGGGAGTGCCTTTCAGACCGTTAAGACCCAAAAATGTTTTTACCAGAGGCTCCGTCACGGAGATGATATCACTTTGATCAAAAAGGATTTTAAAGGCTTCCCAGTACTGTTCAAAATTTGGACTAAACGCCTCAGTATACATAGGTTGATAGACGTTGACGCGAAAATCAGATCCAAAGGAGGCCGCAAGTCCGGCAATCTGCGCCAGATCTTTATAGTTTATGTTCATCAAGACCGCTAAGATGGACACCCGGATGCCCAGATTCCGGCATCGTTCAATGCCCTCCATCACTGTTTTCCAATTCCCGTCACCGCGAAATTTGTCCTGCCGGGCCTGATCCGGAAAATCCACCGAAAATTCCACATCACCGAAATATTTAAGCATTTCGTCTGGGGTAATGGAGAGCGTGTAGCCGTTGGAAGCCAAGGTGAGTTTTATCCGGCGGTTATGCAAGTAATCCAGAATTTTGAAATATTCAGGATTCAGGCCGTTTTCGCCGGTGCCAAAACCGATAGAACTGATTTCGAGATTTTCGCATGTCTTTTGAATGTCGCTCAGCGTCAAATTGTATATGTGATCCTGATCGCGATAACAGTGTGCGCAGTGCAAATTACAGTCGCTTGTCAGGCCAACTCCCAATGAAAACATGTTTCGACTCCTTCAAGTGAAGCTATGATTCTCTTTTTCCAAAGCCATGCATAACCGAAAGGAAAAAAACATAAAAAAAGCCCGATGTATAAATGAACAGAAAGGGGCTGACAAGGTATTTACTGAAGAAAAGAAACAGTATCAGCCCGAATAATGAGTAAAGCCCCAGAAAAAATTCTAATATGGATATCGTGTTTAAAGGGATTGAATAATGTTTGCTTTTCCAACTGTCCTCTCTTTTTTTGATGCCGTATTTGGGCGTGCGGATAAAGCCGCTATCAATATTT
>JASFFJ010000149.1:0-12673 GCA_050124355.1 Desulfobacterales bacterium
TGCCATAGGCGGTATATTTGTGGCCGTTTTAGGGCATCGCCACCCGCGACTGCTGGATGCCATGCAAGCCCAGATGGGAAAAATTACCTTTGCGCCGCCCCTCCATGGAACAACAAACGTCACCCTGGACTTTATCGAAAAACTGGGCAGTGTCACTCCCGGTAATCTTAATTACGTTAAGCCTTTTAGCGGTGGTAGCGAAGCAATCGAATGCGCCCTGAAATTTGTGCGTCAGTATTACAAACAAACCGGATTTCCCCAAAAATACAAGTTTATAACCAGATATTATGGGTACCACGGCGGAACTTTTGGCGCGATGGCAGCGAGCGGTACCGGCGTGCGAAAAACCAAGTTCGAACCTCAAATGGCAGGATTTCTGAAAGTATTTCCCCCCAACTACTATCGCGACCGCTTTGACACCTGGGAGGCCTGCAACCGCTTTAGTGCCCAGGCATTTGAAGACATAATTGTCCATGAAGATCCATCAACAGTGGCCGGTGTTATCGTCGAACCGGTGGGCAACACCGGCGGCATTATTACCCCGACCGCCGAATATTTCAAAATAATCCGTGAAATCTGCAGCCGACATAACGTTGTCCTGATTTTTGATGAAGTTATTACCGGCATTGCCAAAACCGGCGCCATGTTTGCCGCTCAAAAATATGGTGTGACGCCGGACATCATTTGTTGCGGCAAGGGGATTTCCAGCGGTATGGTGCCGCTGGGTGCCATGATTGCCCGGGAAGACATGGCAGAAGCGTTTTACGGGCTGCCTGAGGATAATGTTCAGTTTGCTCACGGCCATACCTTTGCCGGCAACCCCCTGGCCAGTGCGGTCGGCATCGCCGTCTTGGACGAAATTGCTGAAAATCAACTGACGGATAAAGCACAATCGTTGGGCGAGTACTTGGTTGAAAAATTGCAGAACCTATTGTCCTTTGGTGTCGTCCGGGAGATTCGCGGCAAGGGCATTTTGCGGGGAATTGAGTTGGTTCGAGATACCCGAACCATGGAACCGTTTCCAGAGCTCGGTGCCGCGTTAAAAACTTGTGCCTTAAACAACGGGCTGATATTGCGGGTAGATCCGTCCTGGTTTGCCGTCGCACCTCCCCTGATTGCCGAAAAGTCAGATATCGATGATATGTATGAGCGCATTGAAAAGAGTCTGGCTGATGCGTTGAAGATGGTGGGAGCGTAAACCCATGTCTAAACTTTGCAGCGGCGATAAGATAGCCTGATCAATGGTTAGAAGAGCTCCTGTGTAGGCGCGGTGACGACATTTGCATTTTGAGCATCAGATGAATGTCTACGTTCGGCAAATGGCTTTTTATGTTTGTGCGGGTTTTGCAGAGGGGGTGGGATGGGAAGAATGGAATCACAACAATTCCACATAGCACTTGCAATTTACAGAACGTGGCTATAATTTTAATAATCGATCAGGGTACTGCAATCTAAAATTTTCATAATAAATTGAAAAAAGGAAAAAAATGTCCAACCCCAAACGCATTGTTGTTGGAATCGCCGGTGCCAGCGGCGTGACTTATGGGATCAGGTTGCTGGAATGTTTGAAGGAAACCGACTATGAAATCCATTTGATCATATCCGAAGCAGGAAAACTTAACATAGAAATCGAAACCAAATACTCCGCCGATGATGTTGCCCAAATGGCGGATTTCGCTTATGACAATAAATATGTGGCAGCCGGACCCTCCAGTGGCTCGTTTTTGACCGAAGGCATGGTGGTCGTACCCTGCACGGTCAAGACCCTATCCGGCATTGCAAACGCCTATACCGAAAACCTGCTCATCCGGGCAGCGGATGTTTCACTCAAAGAAAAACGCAAACTGGTCCTGGTAGTCAGAGAGACCCCTTTGCATAAAGGCCATCTGGCCCTGATGACCAGAGCCGCCGACATGGGAGCCCACATTTTACCTCCGGTACCCTCTTTTTACCATCAGCCCAAAACCATCCAGGATATTGTGGATCAGACCATCGGTAAAATTTTCGACTACATCGGTATTCAACACGATTTATTCCAGCGCTGGGGAGAAAGCAATGAACAACATTCAGCAGTTTTGCGAAACCATTGAGGTCAGCCTGTCAACCGGCCCGGATTTGATTGATATCACCGACAAGCTGTCGAGCTGTGTTTCGCGTCATCAGATCATCGACGGAACCGTGTCGGCGTTCATGGTGGGCTCCACCGGCTCGCTGACCACTATCGAATATGAACCGGGTGTCGTGGCCGATCTCAAGGAGGCGGTCAACCGTCTGGCACCTCCCGACCTGCCCTATGCCCACGAACTGGCCTGGCATGACGGCAATGGTCACAGCCATGTTCAGGCCGCCCTGATGGGTCCGTCTATCATCCTGCCCGTTCGCTCAGGCAAACTGAGACTTGGCACCTGGCAGCAGGTGGTGGCTATCAACCATGATAATCATCCGCGCAAAAGAGATATCGAGGTTACGATTATCGGGACCAGGTGACAATCAATGCAGCATTTGATTCATATGAACGGATGAAATCCAATGCAAATGCAAACGCTTTAATACCTTTTTTTTGAATCCATTATACCACTATTCCAGCACTCCAATATCCCAATTGAAACGAAGCCCCTAATTTGTGAACGGAAGATTCGCACTTTGTTGCTTCGTCTTATCGGAAAATATTATCTCGCGTGCCTTGGTGCCGCAGTTAAACAGGAGATCAAAGGCTGAAAGATCGGGGATAAAATCACCCCATAGTTGCGGATAAACCCGGGATGGTAACTTAGCATAACAAAGATCGATGCCGGCGTTCTCAAAGAGTCCGACATCAAGATGCTTGCCGGCTGCAGCCGGAGCCAGATAGGTGGAAGCACCGAAAAACCGGCACAATTCAATGAGTAGATGATCACCGCCGGTACCAATGTTCAGCTCGGAGAGCCTTCTGATTTCAGTGTCAACACCCAAATTCAGCATCAGATGATCGACAATCGCCATGTTAAAATCAACGAGCCGGTCAAATCCGGTTGAAAATACGGTTTCCATAAACTGCCAATGATCGGGTAAATAAGGTGCATGGGAATAGGCTTGTTTAATGCTCGCCAGAAACTTTTGAGTCGGCTGGCCTTCGTGGCAAATTCTGATGTCATCGATGCGTTGCAGTCCCAATCCTTTCTTCCATACGGGTATTGTCATCCATAGCGTCCCTTGATCGTTTTTAAACCGATTGCGGCTGATCCAGGTAGTGCGTCGGGGGAACTGGACCGTATCGAGAATCACAAAAATATCGCATTGTTGGGCCTGATAAAAAAAGCCGGGATATGGAGCGAAATATGGTCGGCTGGCGGATATGACCATGGCGTCACCAAAATTTGTAACAGTAGTCAAAATTGGGCTATCACGATACTCGTTTCTGGATGCATGATACTTGATACTGTTTACTGGATGCTTGATACTTGAAACTGGATACAGGTGCAGCGCGTTTTTTCCAAATAATTAAGCCCGGATAAACCGAAAATAACAAATTTCAAGCACCAAATTACAAATAAATTCCAAATACCAATATCCAAATCTCATAAAAGATTAAATGCCAATTGTTTGGGAATTTGAATTTCGGTCATTGTGATTTGTTTGGTATTTGTGATTTGTTATTTGAAATTTTTATTTACCGACACCTTGCATTTCCTACTTACATATTAACAGAAAATACCCGCCAAAGGTTTATCGCAATTTTATTTCTCTAAAGGGCAGCCCGAGCGAGTCAGCCAGGTCCACCAGGGATGCCTCCATCGTCACTTCATCCCCATGGTCGTTTCTAATTTTAATCTGTTTATCGCCCACCACGAAAATCTGGATTTTACTCGGATCGAGATATTGTCGGGCAAGCTGGAGAAGTTCTTCCCGGCTGACATTGAAAAAGGCATCTTGAATTCTTGCCAGGGTATCAAGCGGTTCATTGCGCAGGTAATAGCGACCGTAAACATTTACCAGGTCCGCCGGCGTATCAACATTGAAAACGAAACTGTTTAGCGTGTCCAGTCGTTTCTGCTCGAGTTCTTTTTCGGGAACATCCTGGCGCAGGGTGTTCATAACTTCGATGGTTTGGGCGATGGCATCTGCTGTTTTATCCCCTTTGCAGCCGATGTAACCAGACAGAATTCCTGTCTTCCATTTGTAGGTTTTGTAAAATCCGGCAGAATACACCAGACCGAGATCGTCCCGCAAACGGGTGTACAACAGCGAATCACTGCCGCCAAAAATACTCGTCAAGAGGTTTATTTTCCAGTAATCCGGATGGGTACGTTTGACGCTGGGAAGGCTCATTACGATCTGGGACTGTACCTGACCGGGTTTGTGAATCAATGCGAGAACCGCAGGTGTTTTCGGCGGATCGGCGAGATGTCGTTCTGGCGCCCGGGTTTGTGGTAACGCCTCGAAAAATTGACTGAGACCATCTCTGACGTCCTTGCGGTCAATGTCACCGGCAATGGCGGCAACCATGTTGGAGGGCACAAAAAAATCCCGTAAAAATTGTTTGAGATCTTCCCGGCTGATAGCGGGTATGCTCGTCAGTCCCATTAACGGATCACGACCATAGGGATGACCTTTAAAAAACCAGATGTCACGTTCGCGGCCCGCCACCGTTTGAGCATCGCCGCCCTGGCGTTTAAGTGCAGTTAATTGCTGGGTCTTGACTATTTCCAAGACGTTCGGATCAAAACCGGGGCGCGTTAAGATCTCTTGCAAAATATCCAGTCCGGATTGCCAATCATCCTTGAGAACGGAAAGTTGAATGACTGCCACTTCCTCGTTGACCGAAAAACGGAGCTTGATAGCGTTTTGGTCGAGAACCTGGGCCAGCTCGGCCGGTGAACGCGCATCGGTGCCACCGCGAATGATACTGTCGGTCAACAATTCAGCCAAACCGGCTTTGGATTCATCGACATCCACCGAACCGGCTTTCACCATCAGGGTCAAATCCACCAGAGGCAACTCACGATCCGGCAAAAAAAACACCTTTGTGTCGGCAATATCCATGGTCTCTGCCTGGGTGTAATCGATTTTTTGAGGCTTGCGTTCAAATGAGAGCGGATGTTTCCAGTCGACCGGCGTCGGGTATTGGGATATGTTATTGAAATCCTGCGGACGGTTGGCCCTTGCAGCGGCTTTGCCGGAAATGGAACGTACCTCCGAGTAGCTTTCAAGGGGAGCATCCGGTTCACCGCCGGGAATGACATAAACGCTGGTTTTATTTTCGGTGAGAATATATTTATTAGCAACCCGACGTATATCTTCGGGCGTAACGGCGTCCAGATTTTTAAGGTAGTTCAACAGGTAGCGCCAGCCAACCTGGACCTCGAGGGTGGCCAAGGTCCCGGCCAGGCTCTCGTTGCTGCGCATCCTGTCGATAAAATTACGCCGGTTGAGTTTTTTGATTCTTTGAAGCTCACGGTCGGAAACCAGCTCGGATTTCATTTTTTCCACTTCAGCCAACAACAACGCTTCCACTTTCTCACAGGCCTCAAGATAAGCCCGACGTTTTTCTTCAGCACTCACCCCTTCGTTTTTGACAACTTTGGGTTCGTTGGGCGAGCCCCCCAAAATGATCATACCACCGTATCGATTGTCCGGGTTGTAAGCCCAGGCTTCCTGGGCCTGACCCTTGTTAATGATACCCTGGGTCAGACGGGCACTGCGACCTTGACTTAACACCATTGTCATGGCGTCTAAGGCATAGAAATCGTTGGTGTCCATAGCGGCGCCATGAAAGCCGATGCGGACCAGGGGCGTGCGGGCACCTTTCAAATAGCGGACACTTTTTCGGGGTCCCTGTTGGGCAGGTTCACGAGTCACCTTCTCCGGAGCCCGCTGGCCGGCAGGATAGCGTTGAAAATAAATTTCAGCCAATCGTCTGGCATTTTCCAATGTGACATCACCCACCAGTACCAAAACGGCATTTGAGGGATTGTACCAGGTTTGGTGAAAAGCGATGGCGTCTTGGGTACTGTATTTCTCCATATCTGCTTTCCAACCAATGGTTGGATTACGGTAGGGGTGGGCCGTGTAGGCTGCAGCACTGAGATCCAGCCAGGCAGCACCGCCAGGATTGTTGATATATCGAAACGCCCATTCACGCTGCACGACTTCTTTTTCAACGTAAAACTCGCGCCAAGCTGGCTCAAATAGCTGCTCGCTGACAATTGAAAACCATTGCTCGAGCATATCTGATGGCACGGATGCGATGTATTGGGTTTGATCTTTAGTGGTGAAGGCATTGACACCGACGGTGCCGTTCTTCCCCAACTGGGATGAAAACGCCTGGGGCACATAGATTTCTTGGACCTTAAGCCGCAAATCGTTCATTTCAGCTTGTTTTTTTCTGATCAATTCCAGATCCGGCTCTCGCTTGCTCTGCTCAGAAAGCACTGTCTGATAGGCAGCTTCAATTTGGTCCTGCAACTGCTGGTCTTTCTGGTAGTCAATGGTACCAAAATTTTTGGTGCCCTTAAACATCATATGCTCAAGCAAATGCGCAATGCCGGTTTTACCAGCCTGCTCAAGTGCGGAACCAGCTCGAATTGCCAGTCGGCACGCCACCTGAGGGGTCGCCGGACGTTCAACCACCAGCACTTGAAAACCGTTTTCAAGTTGAAACGCATTGACGTTGATATTCAGATCATAGGCCGTTTCCGCAACCCCATGAACATTTCCGGCGAAAACCAGCAAAATTGTTGACAATATGATAAATTTATCCAATCGCATCGATTGTGCCTCCTAGATGGTTGATTAGTTGATTGATTAAGTGGTTGTAAATACGGATTTATCCCATATTTGCTAAATAGTTGGAAACTTCATGTTTTAAAAATCGTAACACCTCGGAATTATAACAATAATTTACCCAATCAACCATTCAAACAGTAAACTATTGAACCACGTCTGAATTCAGCGAATTCTTGTGATTTATAATATTCAAGATCTGAACCGATTGATTTCCTGTTTGCGTAAAAACATACGTATAAAAAAACCGACTTTCAAGACGGCAGCGATGTTTTTTAGATATTTTTTAAATTTGCGGCACTAAAGAATTGATTTTTCATGATGAATTGGTTAACTAGCATATTGAATTCATAGGGAAACCTCAGGAAATTGGAAAAATGACAAGCGCAATCGTTATGGCGGGGTATAACAACCGGCGTGAAGTGAAAAAGTACAGCCGAATCGTCGCAGAACATTACGGTGAGAAATTTATTGAAACAGGTTATAAACCGTTGCGGGAATTCAAATCTGTTAAAAATGGTAGGCAGGTAACCAAACCCCTGATTCAATATACCCTGGAAAGACTTTCAGAGAACGAATCCATCGATGAGGTCGTTATTGTCGGCCATCAGATGTTGCTGGAGCAGAGACTTGGTAATTTTATCCAAAATTTCGAAAAACCCTGCCAACTGGTAAACCAGAGCTCAAAAATTTCCCATGAGGTTATCCGACGTTTCAACATCAAGCCCAGAAAAGTCAAATACAACTCTATCGCCGGTAATTTGATCAAGGGATATGCTGTTAGCAAAGCCTGCAAAGAGGAGAAACATGCCTTGTTGGTAGCGGCGGATTCGCCTCTGACGACCAATAAATTTATCGATCGGTTCTTAGACATCGTAAAGCAGTATGAAACTGAAGCCACTATAATCCTTCCGGCCATATTCGTTGGAGACCAAAAGGACCAGCTTGACAGACAGCCCCTGCGCCTGCTCAACGACTCGCCGTATCAGTTCGATGGATCTAAAGATGAACATGGCCGGCAGGGTTTCCGGCTTTCCTCGTTGATATATGCAAACCCACATCGCTTTGACCTGAATGCGGCCAACACGGCCTATAGCCTTCGAAAATTATTGAATCCAAAGGTTCAATTAAAACTGTTTCGCGTTACCAGAGGCCTGGGATACCCGAATGTATATTCCAAATATTTTCTAAGAAAAGATTTGAGTATCAACGAAACGGCCAACATTGCGTCGGCATATTTCCATTGCCGCTTTGCCATTATTCCCATGATGGGCATAGAAACAACTTATGATTATGATGGTACCGAACATGAATACCATATGATCGCCAAATTGCTTAAATCCGGTGAGAGTACAATTAAATCCTGAATTCATCGGAAATGGAAATTATGCACCAACCAGACATCTCATGCGCCAACGTTTGAACATTCCACGGTTTATTCCGTCGTAATTTCTTTAAATTCCAGTTTCGACCCTACGCCATCTCCAAAGATAACATTTTGATCATCTTGCCGTCATCTTGCGATTAACTTTACACACTATTATGATTTCAAAATTCTATTAGCAGCGCTAAATGAATTGAGACGGAAAAATTTTATATCTGTTTGTAGGAAGGCGCTGTCAATCCTTTTCAATATGAGTGATAACAGTAGCAAGCTAATCAAACAACAATGAAACAAGGAGGGAAAAAATGAAACAATTAGCTAGACCGAAAAAGTACATCATCGTAGTGGCGATGGTCGGAATGATGATAGGTTCCGGCTTTCTTGTGGCAACTGCATCCAAAAATGCCCCCGTTCAACTGGTGCCGAAAAATTTCAGCGCGCTGGCCGATACTGTCAGTCCGGCGGTGGTCCATATTCGGGTAGAAAAGACTGTCAAAGGTGGTGGATCGGCATTCAATCAATTCAACAGAAACCCTTTCGGCATCCCCGAGCAATTTAAAGATTTCTTTGGCCGCAATTTCGGGCAGCAGCGTCAACCGGAATTCAAAAGACCGGGCCAGGGTTCCGGCTTTATCATTGATAAAAGTGGCTATATAGTCACCAATAATCATGTAATCGACGGTGCCGAAACAATCAAGGTGATCCTCAGGGATGATTCTGAATACAACGCTGAGATAATCGGGCGTGACCCGGTAACCGATATCGCCCTGATCAAGGTCGATGCAAAAGGTGATCTGCCGACGGTACCCATGGGAAGCTCTGATAACCTTAAAGTTGGCGAGTGGGTTGCGGCCATCGGAAGTCCATTTGGCTTGGAGCATACCGTCACTGCCGGCATTGTTAGTGCTAAGGGCAGGGTAATCGGCTCTGGACCCTATGACGATTTCATACAGACCGATGCTTCGATCAACCCGGGCAATAGTGGCGGCCCCCTGATCAACATGAGCGGCGAAATTGTGGGTATCAATACCATGATTATCGCCGGCGGCAATGGCATTGGCTTTGCCATTCCCATCGACCTAGCCAAAGACGTCGTCGCTCAACTGAAAACCAGCGGTGAGGTCACCCGTGGCTGGCTGGGCGTCACCATTCAGGATCTCAAAGGGGATCTAGCTGAGTATTATGGTATGAAAGACAAGAGCGGTGTGCTGGTTGCAAGTGTCGTTCCCGGTGATCCCGCAGATCAGGCCGGCATTAAACCTAAGGATATCATCACGGAGGTCGATGGCAAAAAGATCACCACCAGTCGTGACTTGACCAATTTAGCTGCCAAACTGGGCGTCGGTGACACGTCCAGGATAACGATATGGCGCGATGGTCGCTATAAATCCCTCGACCTTAAGGTCGGTAAGAGACCAATTACCATGGCCGCTGCCTCCGATCAGAGTCAGCCTGAAACAAAGGGCGAATATGGTTTTGAAGTTGCCGAATTAACACCGGAAATCGCTCAACGTTTCAAGATTGAGGAAACGGCGGGTGTCGTTGTAATCAATGTTGATCCCAACGGCAAGGCCAAGGAAGCCGGAATTCAACAAGGTGATCTCATCATTGAGGTCAACCGCGTTGATGTCGATTCGGTGGATGATTTTAAAAACTTGATCGATAAGCATAAGAAAGATGACGGAGTTGATTTGCTCGTCAAACGCATGAACGCCGGGCTAGTGGTAATCCGCCTGGCATAATGCAACGACAGAGGTCAGAGGACAGATTATACGGAACAATGGCGCGATAAGGATGTGGAAGTCGGAATTATTCGATGTCGGATTGGATATTCAAGAATTCGCTATCGGTCATCCAGATCGCGCCTTCTGTCCCTGTTGCCTGCAACTCGCAACCCGAACATTGGAAGATAGCTGACGTGATATTTTCGAACAGTGGTGAATTAAAGCTCGCTGGAAAACAGCCGAAGAAACTAGTAGTACGAAATCTCTCCGCAGCAAGCCGTGGAGTTTTATGTTTTTGGGATTTAACTCGCTGTTATCGCAGCATGGTGCGGGAAATTATACCCAGGAGAGATTAAAGATCGCTGAAAATCAGCCGAATAAATTAGTTGGATAGATTATCAATTTTGGCTGAAAGTCAGGAATTCTAAAGTGATGAAAGCTTAGTTTATATTTACAGCTACTTAACTGATCAATCATTTTGTCCACTAAATACCTAACCGATCAGTAACTAACTTCATAAGACACCGGCATTGTTCATATTCAGATCGATTAGCCGCGATTACCCGGTAACGGTAGAACATTTTATAATTCTCACCGTCGTAGACGGCGGCTTACAAGGGGGAGTTACCGAAGCTTTACATTATTCTGAAAAGAGTTATAATAAAGCCTGTAACATAAAAAATTATTAGGACTGACAACGAATACATGCGATTTCTACTATACAATATCCGATACGCCGCAGGCATCGGCAGGCATTTTCATTTTCCGGTACCATACAGCGGCTATTTTAAAAATACCAATGGCAATCTAAAAAAGATAGTCGACTTCATAAAATCGGTAAACCCGGATATCATCGGACTGATCGAGGTGGACAGCGGTTCTTTTCGCTCTGAAAAAAATAATCAGGCCGAGGGTATTGCCTGGGAACTTCAGCACGATCATATCTATCAGTCAAAATATCCGGCGTCGTCAATGGCCCGTAAGGTACCTTTGCTCAATAAACAAGGCAATGCGATGCTGACCAACCAGGAGATAGTTTCCCAGAAGTTCCACTACTTTCGAGAAGGTGTCAAACGGCTTGTAATTGAATTGGAGCTGAAGGATCTTTCAGTTTTTCTGGTACATCTGTCCATAAAATACCGGCACCGGCAATATCAGCTGCAGGATTTGCACACCATGATTGACAAAGGAAAAAAGCCGGTTATTGTGGCCGGCGATTTTAACGTCTTTTGGGGTGCCCGGGAGCTGCAATTGTTTCTGGCGGCCACCGGCTTGAAAAATGCCAACGGCAACGGTCAGCCATCACACCCCAGCCGGGCGCCACGCCGACAATTGGATTACATATTCCACAGCCCTCAAATAAAAATTAACGATTTTCAAATCCCCCAAGTTAAATTTTCAGATCATACACCCTTGGTTTGTGAGTTTGAAGTTCAGCCACGAAGGTTGCCAGATGATAGCGCTAAGCCCCATGACAACATACCAGCGGGTTCAACCTTCGTATAAAACAGCCAAAATAGTGGCCTTATCTCTTTTGGCCGCAATGTGATGTGGTGTCGTGGAAAGGTAATAGACGCTGTCGCCGGGCTCCAGTTCAAAATTGTCCTCACCGATCCCCATCTCAACCACGCCATCCAGAACGAAAATAAATTCTTCCCCTTCATGCACCGAAACTTCCTTTTCAGGGTCTTCTTCAAGCTGAACGAGCAGCGCCTCCATATGACGACCTTTAACATCAGGGGCAAGGCTTTTGTAGACATAAACCTGTTTTTGACTTTTCTGGGAGGTCGAACGGGATACAGTGCGGCGCTCATTTTTACGGGTAATCGAATAGAGTTTATCTCCCACCCCCGAAACCAGCCGTCCAAAAGCGCTATTCAGGGCTTTGGATAATTTGATCACAGTACCAAGCTGGGGTTGAGCCATATTTTTCTCCAAGTTCGACAAAAATTGTACATCAAATCCGGTCAACCTGGAGATTTCTTCTAAAGATAGTCCTTTTTCTTCCCGTATTTTTCGAATCCGCTCACCGATGTCTTCCATGCCTTTTGCGGGCTCGGCCTGGATATCACCGGTCAAACCCTCGAAAAAATCAACATTCAGGATATGCTTGCGACTTTTGTCTTCCATTTTATCTCCTCACTGTTCTTATTACTATCCAAATATGTTTAAAATTTGCTCCGGCTTTGAATCAGCATCGATCTTTGCTTCGACGCCCCGGATTATGCGAATGTTCAGTGTGCAAAGTACAGCAGGTATAACCCTCGTTGTACTGAACCCCTGAACTCTGAACACTCAAAACACTTAATGGTTGCAATACCCAATCGAATTTGTTTGGGTATTCACCTAAACCAGGTCCGGCTCTGCATTATAGGCATTTAGCACCGATATGCCGTGCAATAACAATCCGCTGGACCTCGGAAGTACCTTCTCCGATATCCAGTAGTTTCTGGTCCCGGTAAAAACGCTCGACATCATATTCTTTCATCAATCCATACCCACCATGGAGCTGAACAGCATGATTGGCACACCGATACATGAGTTCGGAGCAATAAAGTTTGCCCATGGCGGCTTCCTTGGAAAAAGGCAGGTCGTTGTCCCGCAGCCAGCAGGCCTTATAAAGCAAAAGACGGGCGCATTCGATTTCCATAGCCATGTCGGCCAGTTTGAACGCATTGCCCTGAAAGGTGGCGATGGGTCTGCCGAACTGTTCACGTTCATTGGTGTATTTGATTGCCATGTCAAAACACCCTTGAGCACCTCCCAGGCCCATGGCCCCGATGGACAGGCGCCCACCATCCAG
>JASFFJ010000150.1:0-12614 GCA_050124355.1 Desulfobacterales bacterium
ACAAGTTTGCGTCGTTGGGCAGACTAGATCGATACCCAGTTTACGAAAAATCTTCACCACGGCTTCCCCGGCTTCCGGATAAATTCCATCCACCAGGCACTGTATAAACAACGTCACAGTCTTGTTCATATTTGACATAAAATAAAACGCCTTTGGTCCTAAAAGAGGCTTCAGGTACAGGGCTCAAAGGTTATAAGCGATGGCCAGTTCTCCCAATATGAGCCCAGTTGAGTTAAATGCCAATTGTGAGCCATAAAAATAATAAGACACAGACTTTACAACGAAAGCGTTTAAAAAGCCAGCGTAAAATGCCCCGGTTAAATCGACGCCACCCTTTCGATAATTAGGCGATTATGTTAAACTAAATTACTTAAGGATCAATAAGATGGCAATTGAGAAACGACCCGGGGATCTTAGTCCGAAGCCAAAATCAGGGCTCTGCCCTCAGCAGTTCTGAAATTACCATGAATGAAAAACGGATCGCCCTGATAGAGCTGATAGAAAAAATTGAAAGGCTGGGACAATTCCAGGACAGAATAGATTTCCCTTCAAGTGTCAATCAGATCTGGGGAGCCTTTTTAGCAGACGTCCAGAACTTAATTGAAGTTGAAGTAAGCGCACTGTTTCTCGTCGACGAATCGACCAATGAATTTGCCTTAAAGTACGCTGCACCGGAAAATAAGGCCAAACAATGCCGAAAGGAAATTGACCTTCAAATCGAGAGCGGCATTTTTTCATGGATAATTAACAGAAGACAGCCAGCCCTGATTCCGGCCCTGAACTTTGCAGACGAAAAATCAATTGTCATGCTCCCGTTGTCGACGGTGAAGAGAACACTGGGCGCTGTTTTGATTCTGACGCCGATCCAGGAAAGCTTTATTACCCATGAAAACTTGAAGCTGTTGACGGTTCTAACCAAAGAGTTCTCTTTGGTTATGGAAAATACACGGTTGGTTGAGCGGCTGAGAAAAAAACAATTATCGCTGGAAAAAGCCAACAGGGAAATTAAGCTTCTGTCCCGCACCGATTCTCTGACCGGATGTTACAACCGTGGCTATTTGAATGAAGTCTTACCCCGGGAGATTACAAGAGCGTTAAGATATCAACGGCCTTTCGCTCTGGCAATGTGCGATATCGACCATTTTAAAAAGATAAATGACACCTACGGTCATCAGTGCGGGGATGAAGTTTTAAAAAAATTAGTCAGTAGTATTTCGGAAGTAATCCGTGCCGACACGGATTGGCTGGCAAGATACGGTGGAGAAGAATTTTTGATTGTGCTACCCGAGACCCAGCTTCGAAATGCCTCGGGCATGGCAGAAAGACTTCGAAAGAATATCGCTAAACACGCAATTGAGACCCAAGAACATAAAATACCGATTACGGCCAGCTTTGGAGTGACCGGATTTAATTCCGCAAACCCGCCTAAAAACATAACCTCCGATGCATTGATACACTTGGCGGACAAATACCTTTACGCAGCCAAGAATCAGGGTCGTAACCAAGTCGTCTCCGGCGCCTTTAGGGGATCGGATGCTTCCTAAGGTTGCAGCATACCGGATGGGCCGTACTGCTGTAAGGGAGAGGCACTCCGGGAATCAAGATGTCTTATCCTGGAGCCCCGTTCTCCGCCGGTACACCTCAAAGCCTTCCTGAATCGCTTCTTTGATAACATCTAATTTGAAAGGTTTGTTAAGATGATTATCAAAACCGGCTTCTTTTAACTTTTCAGCCTCATACAAATCCGTGTGCCCGGTTAAGGCAATCACAATCGTTTTATCGTCAGTTTCTCGAATTTTCTGGCAAAATTCAACCCCGTCCATCTCAAGCATGATTAAATCGGTGATTATAATTGAAACTTTTTCTTTTGCCAAATGGGAAAATGCAGCTTCAGCGGAATCGACCACCGCAACATCATACCCCAATTTAACCAGAAGTTTCTGCATAACTTCCCGGTGGTAATCTTCATCGTCCACTACTAAAATTTTATTTTCCATCTTGTACTCTTGATCCTGATAAATCTAAACTGAACATTGATAAAATTGTCTTGGGCCGCATTAACTGAAGTGTGTTGAGGTGAAGGAATTTTCGTAGCAAAGGACCACTAATCGTCATCCATTACTTGGGATGCCACTATAAAAAAAAAACATATGAATGTCAATTCAGATCAATAAGAAACTGTATTCACTGAGCTTACGATCCAATTTTTTCGCATCCCCAAGCAGTTTGTCCATTTGATCCCAAAATCGCCGGCTGTGGTTTTTAACGCGGGTATGAACCAGTTCGTGCAAAATGATGTAGTCGATTAACTCCTCCGGCAGTCTGACCAGATTGATGTTTAAATTTATATTGTTTTTTGCGGAGCAGCTTCCCCATCGGGTTTTCTGGTTTCTAATAAATACTCTGTTATAGTTGAATCCGTACTTTTGTGATAAAAAATTGAGTCGGTCGATGAGATGTTTCCGTGCCGTAGCCTGAATGATGGGTTTGTTTTTTGATAATGCTCTGGCCGCTTGCTCCATAAGCACCATTTTGTCCAGGTGCTTTTTAAGCCAAGCGATCTTTGATCTTGCAAAAATTTCGGCACTGGCAAAGGAAACACCGATAGGAACCGCCACCCTGGCTCCCTTGAAGGGCTTTACCGAAAGGCTTAGATGTTTGGCGCGCCTACTGCGTTCTATTAAAATAGAGCCGACATTTTTTAGCTCAATAGTTTTGGCTTCCACAACAAAGATGCCTTTGCGTATATTAAGACTTCGTTTAAAAATCAGCGATCACCAGCAGGGCATGGCTACGCGACCCCTTCTATGGACCCTCCTCATACCCTCTGCTCTGCTGGTGGTCGCTGATTTAGACAACCTATAAAACAATGAAGGCGGCATCGTAAAGAGAAAAAAGAACATAATCAGAATAAACAATACGGGTTTTTGATGATCTTGACACCCAATTTTGATGCCCTTATGTTTTTTACATCAAGGCGGCTTCTGATCATACAACCCGGACAGCATTCAACCTCAGGTAACTCTGAAACCGAAATTTAATAGGGGTTACCGCCACTTGCAGGAAATAATAATGAAGAAACATTACCCGACAATTCTACTTTGTGCCGTTCTTATTGTGGCCTGTGCCACCAGCCCGACAGGGAGGCATCAGCTCATGATCGTCTCGGAAGATTCGGCCATTGCTGCGTCCAAGCAGGCCTATGTGGAGATGCTCAAGCCCTATGCTCAGAAGGGAAAAATTGACAACGATCCGGCTTTGAAAGATCGGGTTTACCGGATCACCGGGCGCTTGATCGCCCAAGCCCTTAAAATGCGCCCGGAGACCAAGGATTGGGATTGGAGCATCAAAATCATCGATGATCCGGAAACAGTCAATGCGTGGGCAATGGCAGGCGGAAAGATGGCTCTTTACAGTGGCCTGGTGAAGAAAATTAACCCCACGGATGACGAGCTGGCTCAGGTTCTTGGCCATGAAATCGCCCATGCGCTTGCCAAGCATTCGGCCGAAAAAATGTCGGTGGCTATGGCTAGTACTATCGGAGTGGCTGCGGTTGGCGTTGTGGCCGAAAACAAGGGGATGGCGCTGACCGGGGCGGCGCTTGCCGCCGCCCTGGCAGTCCAAAAACCTAACAGCCGGGCAGCAGAGACCGAAGCCGACCGTATTGGAATCGAGCTGGCTGCGAAGGCAGGCTACGATCCCAGTGCTGCCGTCACGCTATGGCAAAAGATGGCCAAGGTCGGCGGCAAAGGTCCCCCTGAGTTTCTCAGCACACATCCAGCGCCGGAAAACCGCGAGAAAAAACTTGCCGCCCTTGTGCCCAAAATGATGCCCTATTACCAACAATTAGGAAAACGTCCTTCTTACAAATTATAGATGGGCAAGATTTCCTGCTGTCCAAAATAAGAGAGACGATCATGCTATGAAAAATGACATATATCATGATCGTCTCGCGATATTCATAAATCCTATCGCTTAGCCGCCTTAAAATACTCATTGACCGTATCCCAGTTGATTACCTCAAAAAATGCATTGATATAGTCCGGCCTGCGGTTCTGGTATTTTAAGTAGTAAGCATGCTCCCACACATCGAGACCCAGTATGGGTGTTTTTCCCTGACTCAAAGGGTTATCCTGATTCGCTGTGGTCGTAATTTGCAATTCGCCATTGTGCCAAACGAGCCAGGCCCATCCACTGCCGAATAACAAGGCAGCGGCGTTCGAAAATTGCTGTTTAAATTTTTCGAAATCACCAAAGGTTGAATTTATGGCATCTGCCACATTACCGCCAACGGCGGTTTCTTTTCTCAGCATCGGCCAAAAGAAAGAATGATTAAAATGGCCCCCGCCATGATTTCTTACCGCCGTGCGTATGTCTTCCGGAACGGCGCTGAGGTTTCGCAATAAATCTTCGACACTTTTTTTTTGCAGATCCCCGTGTTTTTCTAAAGCAGCATTTAATTTATCAACGTATGTCTGGTGGTGTTTCGTATGATGAATTTCCATTGTTTGAGCGTCAATATGGGGTTCTAACGCGTTATAGGCGTATTGAAGTTCAGGTAATTTGTGAGCCATTGTGATACCTCCATTTATGAAAATTTAACCCATCCCGCCATAATAAGGATGATGGGTGCTAATTTATAGCTGTTTAAACATGACGTTGAGGCCGACACTTGATTCGGTCCCAAATAGAGCAGAGCCACATAGTGGCAGAAGCTGCAATTAGATTTAGTATAAGCACGAAATTCTATCCCTCAACAATTTTGATCATTTTTGGTACGATCTTTTGAGTTCAATTTTCAGCGGGCCCGATGATCCGGATTATGTGGTATGCAAAGTGACGCCGGATCGAATCGAATATTACACGATGAACATGCCAAAGCCGGAGATCTGGCAAGCTTAGATATTGGGACCAGTGACTTTTATGTGAAAAAGTGCAAAAAAAGGAGAAAACACGTAAAAAGTCGATATAGTGGATTTTGTCAAGAAACCTCTTAAATCGCGCCATGCCTGCGGAATGGTTAATAAATTCCTAATAAACACTATGTTCATAAATATAGCCTATTTAGGTTTTGCTACATTTTTAAAGATTACAATTTCAAACACTTATATCATTGTCAATAACTCGTTGATCGTATCTGTATAACCTCCGACGATCGTAGTTGACAGTCGAAAACCAACAGAATAAAAATGCTTCTCGTCCTGCAGTTCTCTTTCGTTAACCCGAAAAATCTATCCTAAATAAAAATAACTAAGAATTTTGGCGATTTACTGCTTGAATGCTTCTCCTTGAGTTTTAGAGGCAAAAATGACAATGAGCCCCGGGCATGAAATCTGGCAGCCTATCAAGACTGCTCTGAAGACGGAATTACCTACGAATGTTTACCGGATGTGGATAAAATCGGTCCACTGCAATCGCATAAAAGACGGTCGCTTGGTGCTCGAATGTCCCAATGCCTTTGTTAAAAACAAGATATCCCGCGGTTATGGAAACCTAATCACCGCCCAGGCCCGAAAAATTCTCGGCGACGATTGCCAAATTAAATTTATTGTCACATCCCGCAGGCCGCCTGCCGGTGATACCCAACGTCCCCTGCCGCGTCGCAGAATGCAAGCCGCCGCCGGTCCGAATTTGCGTCAGGATTTTACGTTTGATCAATTTGTGGTCGGCGACTGCAATGCGCTGGCCTATAACAGCGCCCTTTCCATGGCAACGAACGATCACAGCCAATCAACGTTTCTTTATCTCACATCTTCTCCCGGATTGGGTAAAACACATTTGACCCAAGCTGTCGGCAATCACGTTGCATTGGAACGACCTGCAAAAAGCGTCAAATATATTTCGGCCGAAGATTTTGTAAACGAAATGCTTGCGGCCATATGGAGCAAAGATCGCAATGCCTTCAACGCATTTTCCAATAGGTATAGAAAAGATTGTGATATTTTATTGTTGGAAGATATCCATCACCTGATGGGCAAATCCCGCTCCCAGCTTGAATTTTCCCGAATATTTGATACGTTGCTGGATATGGGTAAAAGGATTGTTTTGTCCAGCTGTTTCCTCCCGGGCGACATACCCAAGTTGACCGACCAGCTGCAATCCCGTCTTACCAGCGGAATGATAACCCGTCTGGAAACACCGGATCACCAGACCCGTCTGAATATCCTGCATAAAATTGCAACTGCCCCCGAATATGACATGCCGGAGGATATTATCCAATACCTGGCTTCGGAGTTGACCGATGATGTACGCCAATTGAAAGGTGGATTTTTCCAGGTACTCGAAAAGGCTACCCTGATGGGAGAGCCCATCAGCACGCAGTTGGCAGAAAGTGTTGTCGGGAATATGGTGAGGGCCCGTCAAACCATAACCCTGAAGACGATCCAGACTCAGGTTTGCAAAGCGTTCGGCATTAAACGCAAGGAGATTCTATCACGGTCACGCAAAAAGCAAGTTGCCCTCGCCAGGCAGGTGGCCATGTATCTGGCTCGCAATTATACAGATTTGACGCTGCAAAGCATTGCCCGCAGTTTTAACCGCAAGCACGGAACCGTTCTTTACGCCGTCGGTCAGATCGATCAGGCCATGCGCCGCAAGGGGCGCTTGCACCGGCAGGTTAGGCTTCTGCAGGAGCAGTTAGAGGCCGATCGCTAGCTCCTCCCGACATCGATCTGTTCGTTACGTGATCTTTAAATTTCAATTAATTTTAAAGTATTGGAGCAATGGGTTGTTGGAGTAATGGCCAAAGAATTGATATCTTTTTTTCCAATGCGCCACCACTCCATTACTCCAAAATTGACACTTTCAAGAACTTCTGACAACCTTAAAATTACCTTATCATTGATCATAGTTCCTTTATAATTGGAAAGTAAGTTGCGATGATTATCCTGATGAATTCATCAAAAACGCTGAACTTTGAGCGGCCCGCCCACATATCTAAATATACAATTCCCGAATTTTTAGACGATAGTCAACGATTGGTCACCCGATTGCAAAAACTGTCTGTGTCTGATTTCTCCAGATTTATGGCCGTCAGTGAGAAACTGGCCGTTTTGAATGTCAAACGTTATCGGAACTGGTCGACATCACCAGAGGGATCTGACGCGAAACAGGCGCTATTGGCTTTTAAAGGCGATATTTATGCCGCCATGGATGCAGACCGCTATAAGATCAAGGACTTTGATTTTGCTCAAAAGCATCTTCGAATTCTATCGGGTCTGTACGGTATATTGAGGCCTCTTGATCTGATTCAGCCGTATCGGCTTGAAATGGCAGCAAAGCTGAGGACGGATAGAGGAGCGGATCTGTATCGGTTTTGGGGTCGTCGAATCAATACGGCGCTGAATGAATTGCTCATACACGAGAAATCAGGTGTGGTGATCAATCTGTCCTCGATGGAATATTTTAAGTCCGTAAAATCCAATCTCTTGAAAGCGGAGGTGATCACCCCCGTTTTTAAAGAATACAAGGCCCCTAATTATCGCGTGGTTGCCATCTATGCCAAGAAAGCCAGAGGCTTGATGTGCAACCACATTATTCAAAACCGCATCACCCGTGTTGAGGATCTGCAAGCTTTTCAATCGGATGGCTATCGATTTGCCCCAAAGTTGTCTACGCAGAGCGATTGGGTGTTTACCCGCGGCGGTGGGACGATATAAAAAGGCAGGCATATAGTGACTATTCTTTACATCTTCAGACGTATCTACGCCCAGGATCGGCTTTAAAGCCCATAATCCTTTGCAAAAGCTTGATAAATCTTCCGCCGAACTTTACCAAAAATATGGTTGCTATAATTCCGATCACGGGAATGATGATGGTTTCCGGGGGTCATAATCCGTCGACAAATAAGGGTTGAAATACTTCAAACTCATTCATTGCATTCGTCCTTTGCCCTAATTTTTCCAATTGTTGGACATCTCCAGCAAGCTTTTCTGGCCGGAAATTGATAGCCCGAGGTTTTCTATATTTGCCGCAATCTCTTCAGGATTCCCGTGGCCACCGATATATCCGTTTGCTCGTGCTGCCGCGGTGGAATTAACAAAATCAATGTTTTGGGGATACATGACCTTAAATTCAGCCATCAGATGCCGGCGCTGGCGCAGTTGATATTTTTGATGATAGTCTTCTGCTAGATAAAATTTTTCGAAGGGCAGAATTTCGGTTTGTATTTTCCTGTTTCTGCGGCGCTCCTCGATAGCTTTGGTCTCCAATGCCAGCTCCTGCTGGTGGTCATTGTGATAGAATATGGCTGACTTGTACTGCGGGCTCCATGCACGAGCGGTAGGGTCATGTTCATGCCAGAAAATATCCAACAGCGCTTTGTATGTCATTCGGGCGGGGTCGAAATCGATCTGGATCGTTTCGCTGTGATCGCCGATACTGCGATAGGTTGGATTTTCTTTGCGGCCGCCTGAATAACCGACGCGAGTTCTAACGACGCCATCTAAACTCCCGAACCGGGAGTCCGGTCCCCAGAATCAGCCCAATGCAAAGGTCGCTGTTCTGGTCTCAACCGGTGCAGCGGCATCCAAGGCCGGCAGCTTTTTTTTGATAGTTGCAATTGAATTATTTGATTCCATTTTACCTTTTTTCTTGGCTTTTCCTGTCAGTGCAGAACCAGCGTTAGTTTGATTACAGCCGCTGATCCAGAGATTCATACCAAACGTTGATAATCCGAGCAGCTTCATCATATTACGCCGGGACAAATAGGCATAGATCTTGGTCTCATGATCGCCGTTTTTATGATTGGGTATCATTTTTAACTATTTTGATAGGTTCCTGGTTTGGGACTACGCCCTTCGGGCTTCGACCCCAAACGCAGGGTTTAGGGTTCAAGGGTTAAAAACGATGGATCTATTATGCAAACATACTGAAAACGGAATCTTTCCGATACGAATCGTCTGGGTATCTTCAACCCCGGAACGCTGAACCCAGAACCACTTAACCCCATGATAGTATTGTCATTCCATATCAAATTCTTTGATATCAAACCAATAACCGGTTTTACTCAGGTAATCCAGCTCAAATTGAACGGTCTTTATGTGATTATTTTCAATCTCCAAGAACCGCTCAAACAGCGCGCGACCTTCAGCCGGCAGCTCACTGACCATCTTCTGGTAAAAGGCGCTGGTTTCGATTTCCGTTTTTAGCGCCTTGCTCAGCATTTGACGCTTGATACCAAGGAAATCCTTTGCAACCAGAGACTTGATCTTTTCAGCTTCCCGGTTAACGATTTCCTGGGAAGGTACTATGGAATCTAGCCGTTCGGGCACAATCTTTCCGGTGGCCTGCCACAGCATGAGCTTATCTCGTAAATAGTCGATATGATGCTGCTCGTCCTTACACAGGGTTTCAAAAATTCGTTTGCCGACCTCGTCCTCTACCGCTGCCGTCGCTTCCTGATAAATATCACGAATCCTGGTCTCAAATTCGATCGCTGTTTTAATCGCTTCTTCGATGGTCATGTTGTCTCCTTATTTCATAAGGGCATTGCCATAGCGTAAGGGGATCTGCTTGACTGCCACTCGATAGCCATTCTATTGTTACCCAGGAGAATCTGTCTCGATAACTTAGGACAAGAATAAAAAGTGACTCCAAAGTTGGGATTTACACGTCACATCACATCACCTATATTAGTGATCGAAAAAGCAGCCGTCAAATTGTTCCCAAGTGGAACGCTATCTACCGGGTGAGGTTAATAACCCTAACGACCTGTATTTTTTTTCATCTTCTATTTCTTATATGAACACAGGCAAACCTACCCACAAAGGAAGGGAGCACTCGACATGTCCTCTGAAATAAAGCCTAAATCTTGGAGACTGTCCGGGCGGGATTTGGAGTTCCTGATCGACACCGTTTCTCCTGGAGTAAGCGATAAACCGGCCCTTAAACAAATCATCCGCACGGACGAAGATTTCAGAAATACATTCATCGGCGACGTCAAGGTATTCAAAAGAGTCATGGACGACGATGAGATCCTATTGAAGATTTCGCCCCCCTTGTTTTTTGAAATTCTTCTTAGAAAGGCGGCCGATGATCTATCCAGGGTCGGATACACCTATGAAAAAAGCCGAACCATGAGCATTCCTGTATTTGATGCGCAGGATCTTGTTAGCCTCTTAAATCGGGAATCACTGCTGGTATATTTGGCCGACATGCTGTCATCTTTTACCAGAGTTGAGAGCTATTCAGTTTCGATCAGAGTCCGAAAAGGCGTCTGGCGTAAAATTCGCTTCAATGATTTGGACATCTACAGTTTGATGAGCTTATGTGATGTCGTCGATGACGTGTATCGATTCCGGTTGTTCAAACGCATTGGCGATATCTGCCTTTTTATTCTGGGCGTGTTTCCGGTTTATGCCGATCGAAACTATCGCTATCCGGTTTCAGGGCAGTTGCGGCCCAAAATCGCCGGCAGGCGCCGAGTCAGTGCCCAAGACTACGAAAAAGAGGGGCAACGGTTTTATCGAATGGCCGCAGAACACAGAACCGCCCGCGGCCTGGAATTGGCCGAGGTCTTTTGGTCGCTCCATGAAAATTTCCTCAAAGCAAAAAAACCGCTGAACTTCATCGCTGATCATTATCTTTCATATAAAAGCAATGTTTTCCTACTTTAAGCTGCGAGTTATCGTTCATCAGATAATGGCAATTGCCTCAATCTCCACAATTAAATCCGGATTGGCCAATGCTGTTACTTCAACACAAGATCGTGCCGGCGGATCTTTCTCAAAATAGGATTTATAAACCTCGTTCATGGCCTGGAAATCCCTCATGTCGGTGATAAATACCAGACATTTAATAATTTTTTCCATGGAGCTGCCGGCAGCTTCAAGGAGAAATTTGACATTTTCCATCACCTGTTTGGTTTGCTCCTGGATACCGGCACCGGCCAGTTCTCCTGTTTCAGGATTCACACCAACCTGACCGGCAGTGTACACCAAATTATCAATTTTGACCGCAGGTGACAGGACCGGGGTAGGTTTGTTCAGGGGATTTACAATTTCTCGCGTCATAGCATCTCCTTCCCTTTCAAGCAGAATATCCGTTTTCCAGGAGCCTGTGATAACAGATGCACAGCAATTTGACAACGCAGATTCGGTATTTTTTGTATAAATATAAAATTGTTGATAAAATAGACTTATATTACTGGTTTTTAATAATATTTCTTTTTAACCGCACAGAAAATATAAAAATAAAGCGATATAGTTCTGCTTTATTATGTTGATTAATTATGGAGTTGACCCTTAGCATCCGAGAGCAAATTATCAGTCATAAACCCCACTTTGGCTATCATAGCATTAATGGCCATGGGTAGGTGCACCCGTAGTCAGGTTGCAGCTTTGATAATCTTGCAAATGCTGTCGATTAGGGGCTATCAGTAGCAATCTCGTTTTGTACTTTTTTGCAATTAGGCTCTTTGCAACGCAAAATAAGTGCATTTATTGCATTATGAGGCTTTCGCCCAGAATTTCTGGTTGATTTACAGCCCTGAAGAGCGTTTTAGAGCCTCAAGGCAATCAGTGGTTGAGGAAGAGTCATGAAATTTTTTATCGCAAAAATAGTTGTAGACACTTAAATGGCAATTTGATAGCATAGTCTGGGATAGGTTTAAATCACAGGTGAAAGGAGATAGGCTATGCTTGAGAATAGAGCCATTGCTATGATTCACTGCGGTCGAGAGATCAGCGCTGAAGAGATCGCACAGATACAAGAAACCGTTAGCCTATGCCGTGGGTTAAGCCGAAAGGAGTTAGCGCAAACCATAGCCGAGCACTTGCAATGGTATCGCGCATCGGGCACCAACAAGGAAGATGCTTGTATTAAGTTATTGGAGAAGCTGGAGCTGAAAGGTGTATTGCAGCTTCCCGAAAAGCGTCGACGCAGCAAGCCAAGTGTTGCAAGACAAAATGTGTTCAACGCTCAAACAGAGCCGCAGTCTGCAATTGTTTGCCCGTTAAAACAGCTTGGTAAGGTTGCACTTGAAGTTGTAAAAGATAAAGATAGTGGCATGTTATGGCAACAATATGTGGCCCGGTATCATTATCTGGGATACAAAAAGCCCTTTGGCTATACGCTCAGATATTTCATCAAAAGCGAACGCGGGCGGCTGGGTTGTATTTTATATAGCGGCGCGGCAAAATGCATGGGGGGCAGAGAGCGTTGGATTGGCTGGACAGATGCCCAACGTTTGAGAAATTTGCCTTGGGTTATTAACAATTCACGGTATTTGATTTTTCCTTGGGTGAAAGTCAGCAATCTTGCCAGTCATGTGTTAGGTCAGATCAGCCGCCAGATAAGAGCGCATTGGCAAGAGCGTTGGGGTTATTCACCGGTATTAATGGAGACATTTGTCGACCCGCAGCATTATCAAGGCAGTTGTTACCAGGCGGCCAATTGGCAATATGTTGGCATGACCACCGGTCAGGGTCTTGTGCGAGCCGGGAAGCGCTATCAGACCAGTGCCAAGAAGATTTTTTTAAAGCCGCTGGTAAAAAACTATCGTGAACTGCTGTGTTCGCAAAAACTGGTTGGGAGGGCAGCGATATGACCAAGCCCAGCCGTCGAGCCAATCGCGAAATTATCAAACAAAAAAGAAAGGAGTGGAAAAAGGCCGC
>JASFFJ010000151.1:0-12467 GCA_050124355.1 Desulfobacterales bacterium
ATCCGTCCCGATATTGATCTCGATGACGCCGACCAGCTGCGACCGCTGACCAATAATAAAAAGTGGATCTCCGGTTTGGCTCAAAAACACAGTCTCCTGAATCAAAAAAAGGAAAAGGCCGAGGCCACGCTGCGGGATCTTAAAGAAGAGCAAGAGACCATCAAAAAAGAGCTGGGTCAACAGGTGCAGTCGAAATTGGACCTCAGCGAACTGAAGGCGGCGGTCGCGGCAGCCCGCAAGGCCGGTGACCTCGAACAGCGATTGGCCGATTCACAAAAACGCGCTTCAGATGAGAAATTGGCCTGTGAGAGCGAACTTTCCAGGCTCGGAAGATTTTCCGGAACCATCGAAGCGCTTTTAAGAATTGCGATGCCGGTACCGAAGACCCTGGACACTTTCGAGAGGTGCTTTGATGAACTATCCGAAGAAATCAGGGATTATGGCCGCAAGCAAAAAGATCTCACAGCCGAGCAGAAACAGGCCGAGCAGGATTTAAAAGCGCTGTTATTGACAGGCGAGGTGCCGACAATTTCGGAGCTTGAGCGAGCACGATTGGAACGTAACACCGGATGGAAATTCATTAAACAAAAATACATCGAAGAAATTGATGTCGACAAAGACATTGCAGGATTTGCGTCTGATATCGATCTTGCGACATTTTATGAACAAAAGGTCGACCTTGCAGATCAGGTATCGGATCGACTCCGGTTGGCTGCAGATCAGGTGGTGAAACGGGCAAATCTTGAGGCAAAAATTGGAAATTTGAAATCACGTTACGGCGACATCATAGAAGAAGTCAAAAAGGCGAATGAGGACAAAGAGGCACATCTATATGAATGGCATTCTATTTGGAAACCGCTGGGAGTTGCCCCTGGAAATCCAAGAGAGATGAAACAATGGCTTCTTAGAGTAGACAAGCTCGTAGCAAACGTTCAGGCAGCAAATACGGTTTTCGGTGAGGCCAAAAACCTAGCTGAGAATTGTAAGGCCTTAAAGGAATCTGTCTCTGGACAAATATCTAAATTCGATAGTTCAATACGCCTGCGGGAGCTGAGCCTTGAGGCCATGATTAATCTATGTGAGCAGCGAATCGAGCAAGAGGAATCTGCTCTCGAACGCAAACGCCAATTGGAGCATTCGCTGGGCAATACCGCGATTCGTATCAAAGGGGCATCCGAGGAGCTTACTTCCATCGAGAACGATCAACTCAGCTGGGTGCAGGATTGGGGGCGGGCGATTGATGGCTTGGGACTGAAACCGGATGTCCATCCGGAGCAAGCAACCGAGGCCTTTGATCAACTATTGGCATTTTTTGAGAAATTGGACAAATCAGAGGAACTACGTAAGCGAATTTACGGAATAGACCAAGTGTCTGAAAAATTTGAAAAAAAAGTGTTTGAGATTGCCGATGGGATTGGCTTCAAAAGAGACGGCCAAACGCCGATCACGATTGCCGCTCAGCTAAATCGTGGGCTGAATGAGGCACGTGAAGCACGGGCCAGCCTCCAAAAGATAAAGATCCAGGAAAAGGAGATAGCAGAAGAAATCGAAGACGCTGACATCGTGATTCGATTCGCCCAGGCCCAACTTGCTCGTTTGAGAGATCAAGCGCGGGTTGAGACCGATGGTGAATTGGAAACGGCCGGAGAACGCTCTCGAAAAATGCGTGAACTGCAGCAGAAACTCGATACGATTGAACAAGAGCTCACTCGCAATGGCGATGGCCTGAGCATTGCGCAATTGGAGAAAGAGGCCAACGAGTCGGATATCGATGCCATCGAAGGGGAACTGGAAAGCGTCTCTTCGGAGCTGAAAATCCTGCAGGCAAATCGGGATACGCTGCGCGACCATCGACAAACCCTGCGAAACGAGATAAAGGCCAAAGATGGCAGTGCGCTAGCCGCCAACGCATCAGAAGAGGCCGAGCAGCAGCTTGCCACCATGGTGTCTGGTGTCGAGCAGTACCTTCGCCTGCAAATCGCCGCGCTCATTCTTGAACAGCGCATCGAGGATTATCGAAAAAAAAATCAGGCACCGGTTCTGGCGAGGGCTGGTGAACTTTTCTCCAAACTCACCCTGGGGTCTTATACGAATCTTCGGGATGAATTGGATGATAGCGGCACGCCCATCCTGTTGGGTGTTCGGCCAAATGATGCAGAGCTATCCGTCGATGGGATGAGCGACGGGACCCGGGATCAACTCTACCTGGCGCTTCGTCTTGCGACCCTTGAACAACATCTGACCAAGGGAGAGCCGATGCCCTTTGTCGTCGATGACATTCTCATCGGCTTTGACGACCATCGTACCAAGGTCTGCCTTGAGGTCCTTTCAGAGTTGGCACTCAGTACTCAGGTCCTGCTGTTCACACATCACAGGAGGGTCCTTGAGCTGGCGGGAGCGCTCGAAGCAAAGGCAGGAATTTTTATCCATGAGCTGAATTGAGGATACTATTAATTTCCTGCGGTTTTTTTAATTCTCCTATTCGGGGAGTACCAGCGGTTATGGATTTTTAATAGAATTAGAAATGGATTGAAATACGGGGCGTCAACCAAATTTACAACGAGTGTCCCAAAACTGCAAATCTGCCTTACACCAAACTCAGCCCATCCCTCCCGGACCGTTTTTTTGCCGAGATCCTGTCAAATAAAATTGTGTAACCATGTCAAATGGTTAGAACTTCAGATTCAAAAATAGTCATCAAATACCGCAATGTGGTATATTAATTGCTCTATCTGATAGAAAATGACAAGGGGAACCTAAGAAAGGGTGAATAAAAAAGGAGAAACGTAAGAGATTGATATTTAGTAATATTTCTCGGATGTGCGTGCATCTATTCTGCCAGTTTGCTCAATCTTAAATTCGGATGAGAGCTTCCGGAGAAAATAACGGCATTTAGAGAAATTACTCGATTTAAGGCAGACTGTTCATCAGCTCTGCCTTAAATTTTTTTATCTGCTTTATGGTCTAAATTTCGTATTTCGTATCAGGCACCAGGAAATAATTGAAGTTTAAAATCCAGATGGTTGCAATATCCTATGATTTTATATATGGATGGAGAAGGCACAAACGCCCTCAGGCAGCTGGGTGAACGCGACAATTACAGGGCGTCTGACCGCTGTCGAATAAGCTTCTCAAGAGGCATGACACTAAAGGAACCCATAAAATCTGTAGAAATATTAAGTACAAATTCAAGATGCAACAGAGTCTATCAAAAATAAGAAATTAAATTCAGAACTATTCGCCTAAATTAAGTATCATTGACGCGATCATAGACAATTCTGTTGCGTCAGATTATACGACGCGTCAGTAGTTCTGAATTTAGTGAGGAGGAACACTATGACAATGAAACTCGTGGGAATCGGCGGTATGGGATTGATGCTAAGTCCATCCGCAAAGCATCTGAAACAAGGGGGGCCGGCACGCTTCCTTCGCATCCATGATCGCGGCACAAAAGATGACCGCCGTGATATGTGCCGGCAGGCCTGGAAAGATCACGGTGCCGACATCGTTCATGACTATGAGAGCCTCGTGGGCAACGGGGATTATGACGGCGTCGTCATTTGTGCCGGAAAAAACGGCGACGACTGCGATATCTTTCGCACCTTGCTGCCCCTCATGCAACGGAATAAAAAGGGCCGGCCGTTCATTTTGCATCTTTCCACCGTGAGCGCCGGATTTGCCCAGGCCGCCTATGATTTTCTGAGTGCAGAGGATGTCGACTACGTCAATTATCCTCTGACCGGCGGGCCCTTGGGTGCCGAAAATGCCAATATGCTCATTCTGGCCAGCGGCAGCGAATCTATTTATTCAAGACTGGAGCCCACCCTGCAAACCATCGGCAACCCCAAGTATTTTGGATCCAGCGTCACGGCCGGGGCAGAGGTCAAGCTGATGGGTCAGCTCATGGTGTTCAACGGCCTGGTGGGCATCTGTTCGGCAGCGGCTCTCAAATCGGAATGCTTCCAGGAGGAATTATCCGGGGTCGACCAAGCCGAATTTTTCGACTTTTTAAACGGCGGTGCCGGCGGTACCCGTCAGTGGGATGTTGCCATCAGCAAAGGGGTGCGAGACAACACCTGGGATCAGGGGTTTATGACCCATCATGCCGTGGTGGACGCGATCTATGCGGCCAAGCTATGTCGTGAACGGGGTCTGCCCGCTTTGGCTGTCGTCCCCATGGTTGCCACCGCCCTGGCCTTCGCCTATCTGCTCAACAAATACGAAGGTGCTCCCCTGGCGACGCATGCCATCGTTCGGGAAATGCTGCAGAAAAATGCATCCGAGCTCGACGATTTCACAACCCGACATCTCAGCTATACCGACGTAGATGCGAGCATTAATAACAGTATTGATGTCTTGCCCCAGCGGGTTAAAGATTCGGTGATGTTGGATATCAATAAGGATAACTTCACTTAAATCGATGACTCCCTATGAGTTAATCAAGAAGAAAAGGGATGGCTTGGTCCTTTCTAAAAAGGAAATCGGGTTTCTCATCGATGGGTTCGTAAACGGCCAAATTCCAGACTATCAGATGGCAGCCTTTTTAATGGCAGTCTATTTTAAGGGTTTGAGTGACCGTGAATGCGTCGAATTAACAATGGCCATGGCCCATTCCGGTGATCAGGTCGATTTATCCACCATCCGAGGCTTCAAGGTGGACAAACATTCCACCGGCGGCGTCGGAGATAAAACGACGCTCGTTTTAGCACCGCTGGTGGCCGCCAGCGGCGGCATCGTCGCCAAAATGACCGGTCGTGAACTGGGGCACACGGGTGGCACCGTTGATAAACTGGAGTCCATCCCGGGGCTGCAGGTTGAGCTTACCAGAGATAAATTTACCGAGCTAGTAAATGACCTTCATGTGAGTGTCATCGCCCAGACTGCCAGCCTGGCACCGGCCGACCGGCAAATCTATGCGCTACGTAATGTAACGGCTACCGTGGACGCCATACCGCTGATTGCCTCATCGATTATGAGCAAGAAGCTGGCTGCCGGTTCCGACGGTATTGTATTGGATGTTAAGACCGGCCGCGGGGCCTTCACAACGTCTTACGAAAAAGCACTTCATCTTGCAAAGACCATGGTTGACATTGGCGAAGGTGCCGGTCGGCGAATGGTGGCGTGGATCACCGGTATGGAGCAGCCCCTGGGCCACGCCGTCGGCAATGCTGTCGAAGTTAGGGAAGCCATCGATACGCTGCGCGGCAGGGGGCCAGGGGATTTGGTGGACCTGATTCTGGAACTGGGAAGTGACATGTTGTTAATTTCCGGTATTGTCTTTGCCAGAAACAAGGCTAAATCCATGATCGCCGAAAATATCTCAAACCAAACAGGTTTAAAGCGACTGGTGGATTTGATTCTCGCCCAGGGAGGGGATCCGTCGGTCGTAGACAATCCGGAATTGCTACCACAACCAAAGATGAAAATCGAGGTTAAATCAGAAACTCACGGTTATGTGTCTGCCTTAGATTCCCTGGAGGTTGGGCTGGCATCTAAAATACTAGGGGCAGGGCGCAAAACAAAAGACGACCCTATCGATTATTCGGTCGGTATTTATCTAAAAAAGAAAATCGGCGACAAAGTAAAGGTCGGCGATCCCCTGGCGATTTTATACACGGACGGAGATGAAGAAAAAATCAAACCTGCCATGAAAAAAGTACTAACTGCCTACTCTTTTAAATTGAATAAAATTGATCCACCCAAGCTTATCTATGCCAGAGTTACCAGGGATGGCGTTGAGGAAATGTAAAAAATTCAAGCACCAAATAGCAAATAACAAACAATATCCAAATTCCAAATTCAAATGCTTCAGATTCGTTTCGGATTTGAGTTTTGGGATTTTATATTTGGAATTATTGCGGTGTTAATTAGAGACAGTATTACTAAATCAATTTGATTTCTGCAAAATACATATAAAGTATGATGCTCGACAACCAGTTTCAAAAATTTCTGGAGACGTTCCCGCCGTCGGTGCACGAAGGCCTGCAAACCATCCTCCAAACCGGTGGAATGCTTTCAGCCAAACACTGCCGGGTCGTTATGGAGGTCTTACATATATCAGCCGACATCCTAATGCAGCGTTTGCTTCCGATGGCCAAACTATACTGCGCGACAGCCATTTCAGACTTTCAGGTGGGTGCCGTAGCAAAAGCCGGGATGACGGACACTGCCGGAGATGTCGCACTTTTTTTAGGGGCCAACATTGAATTTGCGGACCAGGCGTTGACGCAGACCATCCACGCCGAGCAATCAGCGATCATAAATGCCTGGCTGCAGGGGGCAAAGCAAATCACCGGCATTGCAGTCACCGCCGCACCTTGCGGGTACTGCCGCCAGTTTCTTTACGAGCTGAAGGGAGGTCCAAACCTGAAAATCAGTTTGCACGATCAAATTAGCGGCAAAATGACACAACACAGCCTGTCGGATCTTTTACCGGCGGCCTTCGGACCCCATGAGCTCGGATCTGCAGCCGGCTTGATGGGATCTCCGGCTCAACCGACAGACCTCAATTTGAAGTCACGTTCGGATGATCCCTTCGTGCTGGAAGCCAAGGAAGCCGCTCAAAATTCTTATGCACCTTATACCCAAAATAACGCCGGCTGTGCAATCATAACAGTCGACGGCAAGAAGTATACAGGCCGCTATGCCGAGAACGCGGCCTTTAACCCAAGCCTCTCAGCGCTGCATACCGCGATCATCCGTATGACCATGGACCAGCCAGGGTCGGAAACTAGTATCCGCCGGGCGGTGCTGGTAGAAAGACCGACTTCCATCAGTCAACGCTCTGTTTGTAAACTTCTTCTCCAGACATTGGCGCCCAACATCAGTCTGGAGTACTTCGAGGCAGAATGATTCTACTATTGCGCTACTGCGGCTTTAAGTGGGAATCACAAAACCATGGGTTTCAGAAGTTGACCAGAGGGATTTATGGCTGGAAAGCTGGGAAGCTATGATGCCGGAATGCTGAGAAGCTAGGATGTTGGGACGATTGAATATTATGAAGGACTCCAAGCTTTCTGGCCTACCAGCTTTCCAGCTAAAAGCATGCTGGTTTATAGCTATTGATTCAATAAAGTAAACATCAGCAAAAGGATCTTTGGGAAGCCATGGCAGATCAATTAACTGTCTACTTTGCCGGAAGTTTATTTAACCACAAGGATTTGACCGGCAACGCATTTTTGGCGGAGTATATTGAAAAGTGCTCCGACAACAGATACCGCTGCTGCCTTCCCCAAAACGTGGAACAACACCAGACCTCCGCCCTTGACATCCGCAACAAGGACCTTCTTAAACTTGTCGAATGCGATCTGGGCTTGTTTAATTTCGACGGTACCGAACTGGACGCCGGAGTGGTGGTCGAATTCATGCTGGCTAAATTTCTGGATCTACCGACGGTGATTTTAAGATCTGATTTTCGGACTTGCGGAGAAAAAGGGGTTGGCGGCGATGATTGGAATTTCATGTGTTCATTTTACCCGAGAACACGGGTTGTTAAATTTAACGCTATAATATCGTATCAGGAAGCAGTGGAGGAGAGTCAAACATTAAGTGAGGCGATCGAAAGTTATTATTCCCGACTTGCACCCCTAATCGTTGAAAACCTCGACTCGGTTAGAACGGAAAAGCCGCTGTTAAAAGGGGATCGGAAAAAACTGGAAATCTTGTATCAATGGGCGCTGACGTTTCCCGGTGGCGAAATTGCTAAATTGATTTCAAGTGCGTCTTTCGTGAATCAAATTGTTGCGGCCAAGATCAAAAAAGGTTTGGTATGAATCCCAATTGAATTGGAAGTTATTGGTTATTCGTTATTGGTTAAAAACAAATTCGTAATTGTCTTCATTGGCAGAAACAAACGCAGTTTCCGGTCAGGAAAAGCGCGAAATTCATATTGCTCGTAAAATGACTGTGCACGATCATCAATCGCATCAACAACAACAGCGTATGAGGCGACCTCTGTTGTCGCCTGTAAAGCCCGGCGCAGGGCGTCTATGATCAGAACTTCGCCATAGCCTCTTCCCTGATAGAGGCGATCAATTGCCAGTCTGCCGAGAAGGGTGGCAGGCACATGTGGGTATTTGGCAAGTTTCCTTGCCGTTTCATTCGGCAGGTCAGCAAGCAGGACACTGTTTGCCGATAGTGTATAATACCCGATAACTGCACCGGTCGGGCTATCGGCCATCACAAAGGTCGTAGCAATCTTCTTCTTTGCCTCCTGTGAGGCCCTTTTTTGGAGATACGTGTTTAACGCATCATTTCCACAAGAAAAAAACACTCGATTGTGTTTTTTACCAAGTGGCTCTATCTTTTGAAACCACGGATCAGCGACGCCTTTTTCGGTCACTTACTCCTCCATAACCTTCTTGTAACGCGTTGCTGCACGCTTTAATTTTTTGCTCGGTGCCGGGGGCCTCAAAAGCGCCTTGACAAAAGCCTTCGTATCTCGGGCCGTCAGGGACATCATTTGATGCTCCTTTATAGCCTTTTTCGCCGCTTCCTGTGCGCTTCGCACAACAAACTCCGTCAACGAGCACCCCTGTAGATCCGCAGCCCGTTTGAGCAGGTCTTTGTCTTCGGCGCTGATTCGCGCCTCCAAGCGGCTCCTTTTACGCCGTCGTGTTACGTCAGCGTTATGTGATTTGTCCACTAACATGATCAAATCTCCTTTAAAAAATTTATACTAAATTGTACGGCATTTGCCCGTACATTTCAAGCCATATCTTGAATTTTCATATTCGGTACTTATCGTAATTATGAAATTACTTATCCTGCTGGTACACAGCAATTACCGTTTACTAATGCGGCAAAAATTATTGGAACATGTACATTCCAGATTTGCAGATTAAATTTTTCTCCATACTATCGGTAAACTTGTGGTGAAATATACGCTACCATAACTACGAATGCCTGTACTTAGTAAGTTGGGTTCAAAGGAGAAAAATAAGGAGAAAAATGATGATCATCAAGCAGCTCGAAGTCGGATACATGGACAATTTCTGTTATATCGTTGGCTGCGAAGTCACTCGTAAGGCGATGGTGATCGATCCAGGTGCCGATGTCGATCGTATTTTGTCGGAAGCTAAAGAAGAAGATCTCGAGATCGTTACCATCGTCAACACCCACGCGCACGGCGACCATACCGCCGGCAATGCAAGATTGAAATCCCTGACGGGGGCGGAAATCATCATCCATATCCTTGATGCAGATGGATATCCACATGCTGATATTCAGGTAATCGACGAAGAAATATTTCAATTAGGCGAGATAACCTATGATATCCTTCATACGCCCGGACATACCCCCGGCGGCATCTGTATCTACGCGCAGGGAAATCTTTTTACGGGTGATACCCTGTTTGTCGGCGACAGTGGCCGAACCGACCTGCCCGGCGGTCACCGCCCGACGTTGGCGGAATCCATCCGGCGCCTGATGAAGCTGCCGGATGATACCATTGTCTGGCCAGGTCACAACTACGGCCCCACTACCTCATCAACCCTCCTCTGGGAAAAACGAAACAACGTCAATGCCAAAGAATATGGGTATTTTGTGAAAGATTAGCTGGAGGTGAATAAGAAATTGGCACCTAAAAAGCTGAAATATTGGTTTGACAAGGATTTGGCAGACCTTTTATCTGATAAAATTCAAGCGTATTGTAAATCGTTTAATGCCGAATACTTTATCAATGCGGTGGCTAATAACACCAAAAACCTGGAACTTAAAGACCGGGTAGAATTCATCGCGGATCAATTACACGCAAATTTGCCGACGGATTACAGCCAGGCGCTTGATATTCTGCTGATGACTTTAGGTCCCGAAAATGAGAATGAAACTGGGATGTTTTCCGAATATTACTGGGTCATGCCGATTGCAAAATATGTCGAGAAATACGGATTAAACCACTTCCCGGAGTCGATAAGCGCAATCAAGGAGATCACGAAAAGAAATACCGGTGAGTATTGTATCAGACCCTTTATCGATAAGTATCCGGAAAAAACATTGGCAGTCATGAAAGAATGGTCCCACGATCCCAATGTCCATGTTAGAAGACTGTCCAGCGAGGGATTGCGGCCCAGGCTGCCCTGGGCCAAAAAAATAGACCGCTTTATTGACAATCCAAAACCGGTTCTGGATATACTCAACAACCTGAAAGACGATGACTCTAAATTTGTACAGAAATCGGTGGCAAACAATTTGAATGATATTCTGAAAGATAGTTATGAGATCGGGATTAAAGCAATCAGGGAATGGTCAAATGGCGCCACCCCTAACAGAAAATGGATCATCAAGCATGCGCTTAGAAATCAGATCAAAAAGGGTAATAGAGAGGCTAAAAGAATTATCGAGGCACTAAACTGAATCCGAATGGTTCTACAGGCGTTCCTGTGAATTTCAGGATACTTTAACTTCTGGATGCCGGATCAAGTCCGGCATGGCGTGAGGAATGATCATCTTATTTGATATTGCGACGCAGTCTCTTTCAACGGAATGACCGCCATGCGGTGTTTATGTCAAAAAAGAACAGAGCGAAGCGACTTCAACAAATCTTCAATTTATATTCTTCAACCTTCAATTCCTTCTCATCTATTCCTTGATGTAGGGCACGCCAATCGAGGCCGGCGGGGTCGCACGACCAATGGCACTGGTCAGAACGAGGATGGTGAGGATGTACGGGATCATATCGATAAACTGCGACGGCACCACCTTCGGCAGATACGGCTTGAGAGCCTCGCCAAATCCAAACAGCATTCCGGCACCGGCTGTGCCAAAGGGCGTCCACTTGCCGAAGATCATGGATGCCAGGCCGATGAACCCCCGGCCGCCACTGATGCCTTTCACGAAATAGTGTGCGTGCTCCAGGGATAAATAGGCGCCGGCCATCCCGGCCAGCGAGCCGCTGATAATAACCCCCGTATATCGCATCTTAACCACGCTGATTCCCAGGGTATCGGCAGCCTGGGGATGCTCACCCACCGAACGCAATCGCAAACCGAAAACGGTTTTAAAAAGGACAAAATGAGAAGCAATCACAATGGCGACGGTCAGAAAAACCAAGGGTGGGACTTGATTGAAGAGTCCTTTGAAAAAAGGAATGGTATGCAGGACGGGAACTCGCAGATAGGCTTCGACTTGAATCTGGGTTTGATTATAAAGCAACCAGGCACAAAACACCGTAATCCCGGCTGCGAAAACAATCAGCGCCAGGCCGCTGACGATCTGATCGGCTTTAAAGGTAACGCAGACAACGGCATGAACCAGCCCCAGCAGCATGCCGACTAAAATTGCTGCCAGCAGCCCCATCCACGCATTGCCGGTGGTATTGGTCACGGCCACGGCGGTGAAGGCACCGGTCAGCATCATGCCCTCCAGGCCGATGTTTACCACCCCGGAGCGCTCCGAGTAAGTGCCGCCCAGCCCTGCCAGCGTATAGGGAATTGACAGCCGAATACCGGAGGCCAGGATGGCAAGCATGGTGTCCATCATAGCCTAACCTCCTGCCGTTTTTGGATGATTTTGATCAAGCGCTTGGTGATTTCACCACTGACAACGACAAAGATTAAAATCACCGCTTTCAAAACCAGCACGATTTCCCGGGGTACTCTGGTAGAGACGTCAATTGCCAATCCACCATGATCCAGGATGCCGAACAACAGCGCTGCCACAACCACGCCGAACGGGCTGTTGCGCCCGATGAAGGCCACGCCGATTCCGTCAAATCCCAAACCCTCAAACACGCCGTATAGAAACCGATGTTTGTATCCCAGCACTTGATTGACCCCGGCCAGACCAGCAATGGCACCGCTGACGGCCATTGCCAGAACCGTATTCTTGGCGACACTGATCCCGGCGCACTCAGCGGCCGTCGGGTTAAACCCCACCGATCGTATTTCATACCCAAGCTTGGTACGCTTTAAAAAAAAGGCTGCAAAAATAACCGCGCCGAATGCCAATAACACGGCCGTGTTCAGTAAATTGCTTTTTGGAAAATCAATGCCGATGGCGTTCAGGTATTCGGCCATTCTTGAGAGTTGGGCGCTTTCAGCGATTTTATGGGTATGCGGTATCCAGGATTCTTTGGGTTTGTAAGCCATCGTCAGGTACTGGGTAAATGCTACCGCGATCCAGTTCAACATGATGGTGGTCACAACTTCATGCACACCACGCCGAGCTTTTAAATATCCGGGAATGGCTGCCCACATGCCCCCAACTACTGCGCCGCCGATAATACAAAAAGGAATCAGTAAAAAGGCAGGAAATTTTATGAACGTAAAGCCAATCCAGGTAATCGCGAAGCCGCCCATCACCATCTGGCCTTCCCCACCAATATTGAACAGGCCGCACTGAAATGCCAATGCCACCGCCAAGCCCGTAAATATCAATGGGGTTGCGCGATACAGGACGTTGCCCCATCCGTCCCGGTTGCTCAGGGCTACCGTAAATATCGTGTTATAGACATGAACAGGACTTTCCCG
>JASFFJ010000152.1:0-12401 GCA_050124355.1 Desulfobacterales bacterium
CGCCTAAGCGAAAGCAGGAGGCCAGAAAGAAGGGGCAGGTCGCCCAAAGCAAAGAGATTTCATCGGTTATGATTCTGATGGTATTCACGGGCTTTTTCTATTTCGCAGGCTCATGGATGTTTTGGAACCTCTCGGAATTTATCAGCGGCGTCTATCTAAATATTGATACCTCGCGCTTCAATGATGTCGCTGATGCCAGTGCTTTCTCAGTGGAAATACTCTACAAATTACTAACGGTGCTTCTTCCTTTTCTTATACCGATTGCAATTGCAGGATTTGTGTCGAACCTACTTCAGGTGGGCTTCCAAATTAATACCGAGGCAATGATACCAAAATTTTCCAAACTCAATCCTATTTCAGGGATGAAGCGCTTCGTATCCATAAAATCTTTGGTAGAACTCGGCAAGTCCATCTTTAAGATCCTATTTATTGGAAGCATTGTCTATCTGCTTGTAAAAAGCGATATGATGGCCTTTCCTGCCCTCATCCATCAAGAGGTTGGGCAGATACTGGTTTTTATAGCCCGAGTATCCCTGAAAATTTGTTTTTTTGTCTGCTTGGCTATGATGGTTTTGGCCGTGCTGGATTATATTTATCAGCGCTGGCAATACGAAAAAGATCTAAAGATGACCAAGCAGGAGGTTAAGGATGAGCAACGCCAAACCTATGGTGATCCGAAAGTTAAGGCCAGAATCCGCGGCGTACAAATGGAATTGGCCAGGCGCCGTATGATGGAGGCCGTGCCGGAAGCTGATGTGGTGGTAACGAACCCGACGCATCTGGCGATAGCGTTAAAATTTGATGCCCAGGAAATGATCGCTCCCCGTGTCCTGGCCAAGGGCGCCGGGTACGTTGCGCAGCGTATCAGGGAAATAGCCGAAGAGAATCGAATTCCCATTGTTGAAGATAAACCTCTGGCAAGGGGTCTGTATAAACTAGTTGAGATCGGTGATTATATTCCGGCCGAGCTCTACCGGGCCGTAGCAGAAGTGCTGGCATATGTATACCGCCTAAAAGGGATGTACGGGAAGACCTAATATTAGATTAATAGAAGATATTCGAGAATAAGCAAACGATCCTTTTTTTATGAACCAAAGATGGTACATCATAGCTATAAAAAATTTTGTTGATTAAAATAAAGAACATTAAAAATTTATCTAATTAATACTAAACCAGATGGCAATTGCGGAACAAACCCAAAATCTCAGCCTAATTCCAGGTATTTCAAAAAACAGTGATATGGTCACAGCTGTGGCCGTAGTGGCCATATTAATATTTATGGTAATACCGCTGCCGGCGACCGTACTTGATCTTCTGATATCGTGTAATATCACCTTTGCCCTCGTTATTCTTCTGGCGTCCATGTACACGGTGAGCCCATTGGAGTTGTCTTCATTTCCATCCATTCTGCTATTGATCACTCTGTTTCGACTATCTCTCAATGTGGCCTCCACGCGCATCATTTTGATCCACGGTAGTGAAGGTGCATTGGCTGCCGGCAAGATAATTAATGCTTTCGGAAGTTTTGTGGTGGGTGGCAATTACTTGGTAGGAATTATTGTTTTTGTCATTTTAGTGGTCATCAATTTCATGGTAATCACAAAAGGTGCCGGAAGAATTGCCGAAGTGGCTGCAAGATTCACGTTGGATGCGATGCCGGGAAAGCAGATGAGTATTGATGCCGATTTAAATGCCGGTCTGATCAACGAACAGGAAGCCCGCCAGCGCCGGGAAGAGATTACCCACGAAGCCGAATACTATGGTGCCATGGACGGTGCCAATAAATTTGTTCGTGGAGATGCCATTGCCGGCATCATCATTACCCTGGCAAATATTATTGGCGGCCTGGCTATCGGTGCATTTCAAAATAAGATGTCCTTTGCCAGTGCGGCGCAAACCTACACGCTGCTGACGATTGGCGACGGTTTGGTCACCCAGATTCCGGCTTTGATCATATCGACGTCAGCCGGTATTATTGTCAGCCGGGCGGGCGCCGGGTCCAACTTGGGTTCGGCTATTAGTTCTCAAATTCTTCATCAACCGCGTGCACTTGGCATTACAGCCATTGTGCTTTTAGGATTTGGTTTAATTCCCGGTTTGCCCTTGATTCCATTCTGGATGTTAGCTGCTTTGACCGCGGGATTAACCCTGTTGGTACACCGCGCAAGTAAGGAGCGAGATAGCGCGACAGCGCAAGCACAAGAAAGGGAGGAACAAGTCGCCCCCGTTGAACATTTGGATGCCCTACCTTTGTTGGATACGCTGGCTATTGAAGTGGGCTATGGCCTCATCCCGTTGGTGGATGCCGAACAGGACGGTGAACTTTTGGAGCGCATCAAATCCATCCGACGACAGGTTGCCCACGAAATGGGCATTATTGTTCCGCCGGTTCATATCCAGGACAATATGCGCCTGAAACCCGGAGAATATTCCATCCTGCTCAAAGGCAACGAAATTGACCGCTCGGAATTAATGACAAACTATTTCTTGGCAATGAATCCTGGAACCGTCGAAGAAGAAATAGACGGCATTCCAACCAAGGAACCGACATACGGGTTGCCAGCAATTTGGATAAAG
This sequence comes from Desulfobacterales bacterium, assembly GCA_050124355.1. GTDB lineage: Bacteria > Desulfobacterota > Desulfobacteria > Desulfobacterales > JAFDCJ01 > JAFDCJ01. The sequence goes on from JASFFJ010000152.1 coordinate 2,578, forward strand.
GAAAATGTCAAGGAAAGTGCCCTGGCCAAAGGGTATACGGTCGTAGATCTGGCCACCGTTATGACAACCCATTTATCTGAGATCGTCAAACGTCATGGACCTGAATTTCTTGGTAGACAAGAAGTGCAGCAGCTGTTGGATAATCTCAAAGAATCTCACCCTAAAGTGGTGGAGGAATTGGTTCCCAATCTTCTGCCGTTGGGTGGGGTTGTCAAAGTTCTGCAAAATCTTCTAAAAGAACAAGTGCCTATTCGGGATTTACTGACCATTTTAGAGATACTCGCCGACTGGGCGGCAGTGACCAAAGATCTAGATCTGTTGACTGAGTATGTGCGGCATGGCATGGCAAGGACAATAACAAAACTGCATCAAACAGCTGATGGCTTTATACCGGTCCTTACCCTTGGCCACAGTGTTGAAACGGCTCTCGCTGCGGCAATCCAGCCAACAGAGCGAGGTAATTTATTTGTCCTCGATCCGAATGTCTCTCAAAAAATCATGAACAACCTGACACAAATACTAGAAAAGTTATCATCGCTAAGTTATCAACCTGTAATTGTATGCTCGACTCAAATTAGATTTCATTTCAAAAAACTGGTTGACTCTTTTATACCAAATATGTCTGTTTTGTCCTATGACGAAGTATTAAGTAATGTTGAGATTCAATCATTAGGCACACTGGAGCTTTCCAATGCAGATTAAACGATTTGAGGCAAAAAACATGACGACGGCGTTGCGCATGATCAAAAGTGAACTCGGCCCGGAGGCCGTGATTTTGTCCGCAAGAAGTCTGAGGAAAGGTCAAGGTGTCTTCGGTTCGATGAAATATGCCGGCGTCGAGGTAACGGCTGCCGTAGACTCTCAACAGCGACCCATAAAAACCAGCTATTTTTCGGATCACAATAGTACCTATCCCACTCGGGCAAGGTCTCGAATAAAAGATAGATATCGATTTGAAACAAAAGAGATCACACGACCATCCGGCTATGCCAGTCAAAGCCTGGTTGATCGACGAAGATCCCAATCTGCAAGAAGGGGCGACATCGGCGGTAACCACAAAGCAATTTCAGCCATTTACCAACAGGTACTTTCACAGGAGGTCGATCGGAGCATTGCCTCTGAAATTATTGAGGAAATAAAGTGCAGATGCGCACGCCCGCAAAAGACCGGTGAAGCGGATCTTAGGTCTTACCTTCCCTCGATTTTGGTAGATATGGGAGTAACGGTCGATGAAGATGTTTTTGGCTCAGGCACCGCCCGTATTGCCGCATTTATTGGCTGCGCCGGCGTGGGTAAAACAACAACCATTGCCAAGTTAGCGATCTTGCAGGCAAGGCGGTATAAAAAACGAGTCGGCCTTATCACACTTGATAATTACGGTATTGCTGCGATCGATGAACTGAGGGCGTATGCTAAAATAATTGGTATTTCGCTTGAAACCGCCGTCAATATTTCTGAACTTGAGCATAGCATTAAAAAATTCCAAGACAAAGAGCTAATTATCATCGACACTCCCGGAATGAATCCTCATAATGAAAGGTTAATCCGGGAAATAAGGGGCTATTTCGAACAGTTATCCGATTTGCAAATCCATTTAGTATTGAGTGCATCCACCAAAGAACAAGATTTAATTGCGATTACAGAGGCATTTAGAAGGATGAACGTTCAGCGATTACTATTTACCAAGATTGACGAAAGCGCCACCTTTGGGAACATAATCAACTTGCTGATACGAACCAATATACCTCTGTCCTTTTTATGCTGCGGGCGAAAAGTACCGGATGATATCCAAGTTGGATCCGTCAATAAATTGGTGAATTTACTTTTTGAATCTGAAAGCCTCACGGGTCGCGAATCGAGAGTTTCTTCTCATCAATTCGAATCCACGATGGCAGCTTCTGAAAAGCTGAAAGTGGATGGAACATACTTTGTTGCCAATCAGAATTCTGACGTTTATCATTGTTCAGATTGCAAGTGGTCCAAGAAGATTAAGCCTGACAATATCATTAAATTCTTCAGTGTTCAAGAAGCGGAAGCACAAAATTTTTTAGCATGTAGCAGTTGTAAACCAGATCGACCCTCATACAGCGGCCATCTTGATTTTAAACCTGAAAATAGAAATATATCGAGTTTCCGATAAGCGCTTTAATTAAGAGGAGACCATCCCAGAATGCGTACAAAAGATCCCTCTAATAGGGTAATTAGCTTTACCCGTAAACGTGCAGAAAAAAAGGGTTTGTCGACGAAGACGAACCAGGGACCACAAAATTCGAAAGCTCGGGTCATCGCAATTACCAGTGGGAAAGGCGGTGTCGGTAAAACCAGCATTGTCGGTAATCTTGGATATGCGTTTACGAAACTGGGCAAGAAGGTACTTATTCTGGATGCAGATTTGGGTTTGGGAAATTTGGATGTCTTACTGGGACTTGCGCCTAAATACAATTTGTCTCACGTTATCACGGGGGAAAAAACCATTAATGAAATTCTTGCCGAAGGACCGGGTAAAATGAATATTTTGCCGGCCTCTTCTGGTATCCAAGAGCTCACTCATCTTAACAAGGATCAGAAGATCCAAATCCTGACACAATTGGATCGATTAGTTGACAGTGTAGATGTTTTATTCATTGATACTGCGGCAGGCATCTCTTCAAACGTGATGGATTTTAATGCAACAGCTCAGGAAGTCGTGGTAGTGGTTTCTCCTGAACCGACGTCCATTACTGATGCCTATGCTTTAATGAAGGTGTTGTCACTTAAATATTCAGGGAAAGCCTGCAAATTAATCGTAAATATGGTCAGACAACCCGAAGAAGGGCGCGAAGTCTTTCGCCAGTTGCAGTTAGTAACCGACCGGTTTCTGGATATTTCCATTGAGTACCTGGGATATGTTTTATTCGATGACAAGGTAACCAAAGGCATAAAAAGCCAGAAGATTGTTAGCGAATTGTTTCCGGATACCTCAGCCAGCAGATGTTTTACCGACATCAGCAGAAGGATTTCCACCATGTCGTCAGAGAATTTTCCTGAAGGTGGTAGTAATTTGTTTTGGCGGCATTTAGTTTAAAATATTTTCACCTGACTTTTCTTATCAATGATCGGGGAGTAAAAAATTTATGGCACCGGCACAAATATCCGCAAAAAATTACGGCCAAAAGGACGAGTCATATCGGGAACAACTGATTACTGAATACCTTCCGTATGTCAAGCGCATTGTCCACCGAATTGCCGTCCATTTGCCGTCTACAATTGATATCGAAGATTTGATGAATGTAGGTGTTATTGGCTTGATACAGGCTGTAGACCGCTATGATCCTAAAAGAGATAATAAATTCATGACTTATGCTGTATTTAGAATTAGAGGTGCCGTTTTGAGTGAGCTTAGGTCCAGGGATTTCTTATCTCGAGCTAATCGTCGAAAAATCAGAGAACTTGAAAGCATTCATTTAAAATTGGAGCAGAAATTAGGCCGGGAAGTCGACGACTTTGAACTCGCTCAGGAGATGGGTGTTGATATTGACCAAGTTCATCGCACAAAGCAGCTATCAAGCATTTCCTTCATCAGCTTTGAAGAGCTTGGTTTTTCTTCTAAGGACGAAAAAGAAAAGCTGATAAATTATCTGGTCGACAGTGAAGAAGATGCTTTGACTTTAACACGTTTGAAAGAATTAAAAGGCGCCGTTGCCAGAGCGATCGAACAGTTGCCGGAAAAGGAACGCTTGGTAATTTCTCTCTACTATTTAGATGAGCTTACCATGAAAGAAACCGGAAAGGTTTTAAATGTTACTGAATCTAGAGTCTCGCAGATACACTCCCAAGCTATTTTGCGTCTGAGAGCCAAACTAAAAAAAGAAAAGCTCATTGGACAATAATCCGGGAGGAGGAATTTTCCTCTCGACTATGTTTGGATTGGAATTAGATTACCACTGCAGGACGGGGTTATAATGGATAATATAAAAGACGCCATACCGCTCGCAGCCGTGTCATCTGCTGAAAGGGTGAAAACGATAGATCACAGGGAGAATAGTAACCGGAACAATCTTTTTAAAGAACCGTTCAAGAAAAAGAAGAAGAAAAAGAAAAAAGATGAATTGCGTATAAATATATCCACCAAAGCAACCTTGGTCGGCCATACACATTCAATTCGGCAGTCCGCTGCAAAAAAGAAGGCCAAGGGAGCTAGACAGAAAAAAACGATAGATATCGTGATATAGCTGTTTTGTTAGATACACTTATAGATTTCGTTATGAGGTGCAGCCCTTCGATAAGTTTTAGATAAGGAGTTGGCATGGTGTTTCAAGTATCCCAATTTTGGAATCTTGCAGGCGATGGCTTTCAAATCCTTTTGTGCTTGCTGATGCTTGGTTTTTTCATCAAAAACCGGCTTACTTTAAAAAGCGCCCTTAATGTTGCAAAAGGTACCACCGATCAAAACTTCAATACCCATATTTTCAGCATAACCGTCGAGCAAAAACTTAACCAGGCTTTTACGAACATCATTGAAAACATTTCAGCCGAACGAAATGGTTTGGAGTGTGCACTGGGGCTTAACTCACTGCATCATCAAGATGACGACATTTCTATGGTACGGGCCAATACACAGTTGTCCGACCTAAATGCCCGACAACCGTTAACAGATGACCGGGTCGGAAGTTCGAGACGGCGTGATAAGATACAAAAACTCGCAGCCAAAGGCCTAACTGATAGACAAATATCTGAAGAATTAAAGATCTCAATAAGTGAGGTAGAAATTATCTTGAGTCTTAGCGAAAAATGAGACTGGCGGCAAAAAATTCCTATTACAAAACACCTACCCGGCAAATAAGACATCCCCCCAATGATAAAAAGTTTAGGTCTATACGGAACTATTCCTTTCCACCCCCATCTAATGCTGGAACAATTCAGATAACCAACGTTGCCGCGTTATTGGTATATCTCTTGCAGTATTCTCTCTTCTACATCTTGCATCGCCACCGGAATTGGTCTGTCCATTTACCGGAAAATATAAAAATATTATTTTAAAATTGGATTTAGAGGAAAGCAAATGAGCGGAGAAATCTATATGGCTGCAGGCGGCGCACTAGCCTATGAGAAAAGATTGCAAATTATAGCTAACAATCTCGCTAATTCCAACACGGTTGGCTACAAACAAGACCAGGGGCAATTTAAAATTTATAATTTGACTGATATAGCCGACGAACCCATTCAAAATGGCGTTGGATTTGACACCTCTCAGGCCAATTTGTTCTGGAATCGATTTAATGTTTATACTGATCATTCTCCTGGAAGTTTAAAAAATACTGGCAATGATCTCGATCTGGCTCTGGTCGGAAAAGGTTTCTTCTGTGTCCAAACGCCAGACGGTATTCATTATACCCGCAAGGGTGATTTTACGCTCAATGCGGATGGTGTGCTCTCGACCCGCAATGGGTGGCCGGTGATGGGGGAAAGTGGTGAGATATCGGTGAAGGACCAGGAGAATCCCCAGCGGCATAAGAAATTTTCAGTGGATGAGGAGGGTAACATATCTGTGGACGGTAATCAGATAGACAGGCTTCAACTTGTCGACTTTCAACCACCATACAATCTAAGCAAGGTCGGTGAGGCTCTATTCAAACCTACAGGATCGCAGCCGGCCGAGATACAGACGGCAGATGTTAGGGTCAGCCAAGGATTTCTTGAGCTTTCCAACGTTGACGCCGTCAAAATGATGACGGAAATGATCGAAGTACTTCGCGGCTATGAATCATATCAAAAAATTATTCGATCTGTTGATGAAGTCAACTCGAGGGCGATTAACGAAATTGGTAAGATGACCTAACCTGAAACCGATAATATCTATCACAACATTCAGATCCAAACGACCAAATGACCGTAGGAGGGTAAATGATACGTAGCTTATGGACTTCAGCAACCGGTATGCAGTCACAGGCATTAAATCTCGATGTCATTTCAAACAACTTGGCCAATGTGAATACATCTGGATTTAAGAAAAGTCGCGCCGAATTTCAAGATTTATTATATGAAACCCTATTGCCTGCGGGTACGGCATCCAGTCAGGATACCGAGATACCGGCGGGCATTCAATTGGGACACGGTACCCGGCCATCCACCGTTCTCAAGATTTTTTCCCAGGGCAATATGGAAAACACTCAAAATGAACTTGATCTAGCGATCGAAGGTGATGGGTTTTTCCAGATTACGCTACCCAACGGAGAGACCGCCTATACACGAGACGGGGCTTTCAAACTGGACAGTGACGGTCGCATTGTAAATTCCGATGGGTTTACCATGGAACCGGAACTTGCAATTCCTTCAGATGCCATGTCAATTTCAGTGGGATTGGATGGTACAGTCTCCGTGCTGCAAGCCGGAGAAAGTATTCCTAGTGAGATCGGTACCATCGAACTGGCTCGCTTTATCAATCCTGCTGGTCTAATCAGCATGGGCAAAAATTTATTCATGCCATCCGAGGCATCTGGAAATGAAGTGATCGGAACGGCCGGCGAGGATGGCATGGGCACCCTGGCCCAGGGATTTTTAGAGATGTCCAATGTCAGTGTCGTTGATGAGATGGTGAATATGATCACGGCCCAGAGGGCTTATGAATCCAACAGCAAAGCCATCCAGGCCGCTGATGACATGCTGCAATTGGCTAACAACGTTAAGCGATAAAATATCTATATGATTACAAAAAGTTACAAATGTAATGAGTACAGGTACCTGCTCACACTCATTGTCTTTGGGTTGGTATTTTTTGGAGTGCAGGAAAGATTCTGCGAAATTGATGCAGCCGGTTTAACTCGGATCAACATTTTACCGAATGTTCAAGTCAATAGTGAAAATATACTGCTGGGCAAGATAGCGAGGATCGAAAGTCATGATTCGCTTTTGGCCCAAAAGCTGAGCAATATCAAAGTTGCGAAGGCGCCTCTGCCAGGAAGGGCGCGAACGCTGGAGTATCAAGTGTTTATATTGCGCCTGAAACAAAACGGAATCGATCCGACTCAACTGGCGTTGCATATACCTGCCAAAGTCGTCATCACGCGCAATTATATCGAGATTAGTCGGGAAAAGATTAAGATGTTGGTAACCGATTATATCCAAACTAATATTTTGAACGGTTTTGCTGATGGTAACATCAAAGATATCCAGGTCGTCGATAACCTGCAGGTACCCAATGGGCGCATAACCTTTAAAGTAGTACCACCCCGCAACAGAGAGCTGTTGGGGAAAATTCCTTTTACTGTGCATTTTGATGTAAACGGCAAGTTTTACAAAAGAGTATGGGTGACCGCCACCATAGAAGTGCTGGCCGAAGTTGTCATAACTAAAAAACCACTGGGCAGGTATAAGCCGATTACGGAAGATGATATCGAGCTGCAAAAAATGGACTTAGCGAAATTGCCATCCGGTGTGATCACTGACCCGGAAGCAGTTCTTGGAAAGCGAACCAAAAGAGCCATTGGTGCCAAAACTGCATTGAGAACAGATCTGGTCGAATTCCCGCCGCTGGTGAAACGAGGAGATGCGGTGGTCATCATTGCCGAATCCAGCGGATTGAAAATAACCGCCTTAGGGCAGGCCAAAAAAAGAGGAAGACTCGGTGAAAGAATCCCTGTAGTGAATTATGACTCCAAAAAAATTCTATATGCCCGAGTGCTGGATTCCACTACGGTAAAGGTTGAATTTTAAACGACGACAGGAGCCATTGGTAGAAAATGCAGAAATCATTACGCCGTTCAATTATCGCTGTTTGCGCCGCTATTCTAACCGCTGGTCTGGTCGGATGTGCAGGCGACCGAAGAAACATTCAACCGACGCTGCAGCATATGCAGACCAAAGAAATGATGGTACCTCATTCGACCCAGACATCCGCGGACAATGATGGATCTCTCTGGCAGGTGCGTAGCTCATTGAACGGAATGTTCATTGATACCAAGGCACGTAATGTCGGGGATATTGTTACGGTTGAAATTGATGAGTCTGCGAAGGCATCTAACAAAGCCAATACCGAAACCGGACGCACCTCCAGTCTTGAGGCCGGCATCGAGAAATTGTTTGGTATAGAAGACTGGTGGCAGAATCAGATATTGCCGAAAATCGGAAATGATTTACCAAAAATCGATCCATTCGGTAATCCTTCGGTCAAAGGAAGCATGAAAAGTGATTTTGCCGGGGATGGGGCGACCACTCGAAGCGGTACACTATCGGCCTTTATCACTTGCAGGGTCGTCGATGTCATGCCTAACGGAAATTTGAAAATTGTGGGGACCCGGGAGGTAATGGTGAATAACGAAAACCAGTTAATCATTTTGTCGGGGATTATTCGCCCCCGTGACATCTCCGATGAAAATGTTATCATGTCGACCTTTATTTCTGACGCCAAAATTGCTTACAGCGGCTCTGGCATCGTGGATGATCGCCAACGACCGGGATGGCTTGCCAATTTGCTGAACAATGTCTGGCCGTTTTAGTATCAGACCGCCTCATTTCGTTCACAATCGGGCCATGTTATTTGGACAAGATCGCTGTAACAATATTTCTCAGAGATGGAGTATGAGACTATATATTACCATGGTTGCTTCAAGGTTGTTTATTCAAATGAAAATTACACCGATCACTTTGATCCTGGCTTTAGTTGCTGTTTGCTGTTTTAACGGACAAGCCTTTGGGGTACGGATCAAAGATATTGCGGATGTTAAGGGGGTCCGCCAGAATCAACTGGTGGGCTACGGACTCGTTGTGGGCCTGGACGGAACCGGTGACAGTGACAGCGCCATATTCACAATTCAGTCCATGGCCAGTATGCTGGAAAAAATGGGGGTGACGGTTAAGGCCGAGGATATCGAGGTGGAAAATGTTGCGGCTGTGATGGTAACGACCGATTTGCCGCCGTTTGCGCGTACAGGAAGCAGGATCGATGTACTCGTCAGTTCGATTGGTGATGCCGAGAATCTCCAGGGAGGTACCTTGCTTTTTACGCCGTTAAAAGCTGCAGATCAGCAGGTTTATGCGGTTGCGCAGGGTCCCGTCAGTACTGGCGGTTTTGTTGTTGGTGGTGCCTCGGGTTCCGAAGTTCAAAAAAATTTTCCCACGGTGGGAAGGGTTATTAACGGTGCCTTGATCGAAAAGGAGATTCCCAATAAATTCAATCAGAAGCAATCGTTGACACTGACCCTGCATAGCCCTGATTTCACCACGTCGTCCAGAGTTGCCCGGGCTATCAACATCGCCTTTTATGACCAAATTGCTCGGACGCATGATGCCGGCACCATTGAGGTAAAAGTTCCTGAAAAATATATGGGCAAGGTTGTAGCACTGGTAACGATGATCGAAAGTTTGGGTGTGACCCCGGACACGATTTCCAAAGTGATTATCAACGAACGCACCGGAACCGTTATTATGGGTGAAAATGTCCGGATATCAACTGTCGCCATTGCCCATGGGAATTTGAGTATCGAAATCAGCGAAAATTCCAGTGTTTCACAGCCACTGCCTTTTTCTGAGGGCGGAGAGACTGTGGTGACACCGGACACGGAAGTTCTGGTTCAAGAGGGCAATAATCCGATATTTCTGGTGAATTCCGGTGTCAGTATTGCCGAGGTTGTCAAGGCACTAAATGCACTGGGCGTTTCCCCGCGGGATCTGATTGCCATTTTTCAAGCGCTGAAAGCCGCAGGCGCCTTACAGGCCGAATTGGAGATTATTTAGGAGATATTTTATGGACGATAAAATTTTGCCGACTGCCCATGAACTGGTTTCTATAAATCAGGTTTATCAAAATCAACGGGTTGGCCACCGATTAAAATCCATAAAATATCATA
>JASFFJ010000153.1:0-12380 GCA_050124355.1 Desulfobacterales bacterium
TCTTCGATACAAAATACTTCTATTTGATGCCCTTTTGCATGGGCCATGAGGGCAAATTGAAAACACCGAATATTTATCTGACTAGGTTAGCCCGTTGAGCCGGTTTAGCCAAAGCTCATCATATCTGACCTGGCATAGAGGACCAGGTTTTCTAAGTAAAAAATAAATCCATTTACTTTAGCGTTTAGATTCGTTATGAAAATTGCTTACCGATGGGAAGCTAGCTTATGAGCCGTATTGAAACCTATAAACTGGTCAAAGAGTGGGGACGTGTTAGAGCGGTCGATGATGTTACGTTTAACGTCCCTGAAGGAAGTCTGACGGTGTTGCTGGGGCCATCGGGATGCGGCAAATCGACGATTCTCCGGATGATTGCCGGATTGGAGACGGTGACATCCGGTCGTATTGCGATTGCCGGACAAGACGTCACCTACAAGGATGCTGCCAAACGGGGTGTTTCAATGGTCTTTCAATCCTACGCCTTGTTTCCGCATTTAAATGTGCGTTTTCTTATTTTGACACTAATTACGCTGCCACCCTGACGGTGGTCCTTCTGGGTCTTCTCGCCGTCATGGCATTGATGCAGTTCTACTTTCTGGATAAACGGGTCCACTATCGGTGAAACCAGACCGCCCCTTGTCAGTGAACGTTCACGGTGTGCTGGAGGTCGGTGCCGCATGGTTTCTGGCCCTACTCTGGATCGCACCCCTGGCTTACGCCTTTTGGGCGGCGTTTCATTCCGGCGAATATGCGGTTCACTTCGACATTTTTGCGCCGCTGACCCTCACCAACTTTCGCGAAGCGCTTTCCCGGGCACCGTTTCTGCGCTATGCATTCAACACGTTTATTCTGGTTACCACGATTCTATCGGCCCAATTGGTGCTTTGCACGCTGGCGGCGTATGCTTTTGCGCGATACCGGTTCTTTGGCAGCAATATCGCCTTTGCCCTGGTTCTGGTCCAACTGATGATTACACCGGAGATCCTGATTGTTGAGAACTATGGCACCCTGGCCCGCTTCGAGCTCATCGATACCATTCTCGGCATCGGTTTGCCCTACATGGCCAGCGCTTTCGGCATTTTCCTGCTGCGCCAGGCCTTTAAATCGACCCCCAAAGAACTTGAGGAAGCCGCCCGTCTGGAAGGCTGCGGCGTTTTTGGGGTGCTGTGGCGGGTATATGTGCCCTTGGCGCGTCCGACCTATCTTGCCTACGGGCTGGTCTCCATCAGCCACCACTGGAACAATTTCCTGTGGCCCCTGGTTGTGACCAATTCGGTGGAAACCCGGCCGTTGACGGTGGGACTGGGTATCTTTGGCGCCCCGGAATCCGGCGTGGACTGGTCGATTATCTCGGCAGCCACGCTGATGTCCGTTGCCCCGCTGTTGATAGCCTTTCTATTGTTTCAAAAGCAATTCGTACAGTCCTTCATGCACGCGGGTATTAAATAATCTACCGACGTTCAAGGGTTCTGAGTTCAGAGGTTCAGGCTTGCCCCAGCTCGAAGCCCGGAGCGGTGCAGGTTTGGGAAAGGCAGGTGATATATTTCCGGCACAAAAGGCACGAAACTATTTTTAAAACGGGCATACTTGCAGGTTATGACGTCCGTGGTACGCAGATTCAAACACAACTATCGCAGATCATTGTGTTTAGCAGCGGGCGATTTTTTATTCAATCCGTTTTTTTATCGATGCAGGTATACGGTCGATTAGAGAAGAATCCTCTTCTGTAAGCCGAATAATATCGGCAAGATCTTTTTGCCGTTTGCTCTTGCGTCGCTGCTCATCTAAATAAGCCCAAATTTTTCCCTGCAACACATCTTCCACACTTGCCACGTTCATTTTGTAACCAAGAACGGTATGGCTTGCCGCTCGGCCTATAAAATCTTGATACCTCGGATCCGTTTGCAACTGTATTCTTAGGTCAGACTTGTCGGAGCTAAGATTCACGCTGTGGGCAAATCGCTCGATTTTAAAATACGCCTCAATCGCTTTGCATACGGTCTCAATATTTTCCGCGGCAACGATGATATCGAGGTCAAGGCTAACAACCGGCTCAGTATAAGCATTCACAGCAAGTCCACCGATTACACAATAATTTGCTTTTGATGTGGTAAGGGCATCGAGGAAAATCTGAATTATATCCTCTTTACCATTGGATACGGCGTTTAAGAATTCTTTCTTGGTCATCTAAGAAACATACCTTCTTTTGCGTAGTGATTAATAACCCTTATACAGTCAGCAGAGCTTGAGATCATGCCTCTAAAGTGCATCATCTCAGTTAATGTTTGGCGCTTTATCCGTCCTCCCCAAAATCCTTGAGAAATATAGCAGGCTTGAATACCAAAGTCAAAATTTATAGCCGATTATGCCTCGGTGGGCAAGAAACAGGAAATTTTCGAATCTTCATTGATTGGTTGCAAAATCTAATGACTTGACTTCTTTTTCTAATACCTTCTGATCCTGCTCGAATGCCCTCTCCGCTTTCTTCCTGGCTAACTCGGCGATTTTTCTATGAGCTGGCAATTGTTTGATTTTGTATTCCAGTCTAAGTGCGTCGCTTTTTGTCAACTTGGAACTAACACCCACCAGCTTTACCGGTCGGCGTGACCTCGTATACTTGGCGCCCTTGCCCGAATTGTGGTCGAGTATCCGGCTCTTCAAATCTTTACTGATCCCGCAGTACAACGAGTTATCAGAACAGCGAACCAGATAAGCGACCCATTTTTTATTGCTATTCATCAGATATCACTTATACTGTCTATCGGCGTCACCGTGTATAATGCACAATAGATTTGGGATTTGGTCTATCGGAATGAAATCTCTCCGTGGCAACCCCTGGAGTATCATGCTTTCAGGTTTTAACTCACTTTTATCGCAGCGAGATGCGGGGAATTTTACCCAGGAGAGATTAAAATTAAAGCCACGTTGTGAATGATCTTCATTACCTTAGATGATCCCACAATTTGACATTGCCGACATTGGCTGGTATTTTTTTTAGAATCGTTTTATATATCCTTTCCATCCATTTGATCCTGTCAAAAAATAACCAGAAACCTATTAAAACCGTTAGCTGAGGCAAAATAGGAATCGATGAAACGAAAAGGCAGCAGCATTATCTTTTTCAATGAAACAGGACAGATTCTACTATTCTTGAGGGATAACAAACCCGATCTGCCCTACCCCAATATGTGGGATGTTCCCGGGGGCCACGTCGAAGCAAATGAGAGTCCTGAAAAATGTATTATTCGAGAGATGAAAGAAGAGATGGACTTAGATATAGATGAATTTGAGTTGTTTTCAAAGGTTGAATTTGAGGACCGTATCGAATATACATTTTGGACAGAGGCTGATTTTGATATTGACCAAATCGAGCTGATGGAAGGACAGAAATTGAAATGGTTTACGCGAGTTGACGCCCAACAAACGCCCTTGGCATATGGATTTAATGAAATCATAGAAAAATTTTACATCCATGCCCCATTTTTGAAATAAGGGAGGAAGCGCAATGGCTAAATTGCAAGATGAAGTAACGATCAACGGCATGCGGCTTCGCAACAGGATTGCCTTGCCGCCACTGACCACAAACTACGGCATGCCGCAAGGTCTGGTCACGGACGAGATTATTCAGTTTTATAGGGCACGATCGAAAGATGTGGGGCTCGTCATCGTGGAGGCCAGCGCTGTGAGGACTGATGGTCGTATCGTCCCGGGCAGTCTGGGACTATGGGAGGATGGGCAGGTGAGTGGAATGGCAGGACTTGTCGATTCCATCAAAGAATTGGGTGCTGCAGCGGTCGTGCAGATCAATCATGCTGGAGCACGCTGTATTCCCGGCGAAGGCGACATGCAAGGCGCATCACCCTCGGGATATGCATTCAGGCCGGATGTTGTACCGATTACCATGAGTGTGCAACAGATCGATCAGATGATCGCTGACTTTACAGATGCCGCGGTCCGCGCCGCTGAGGCTGGATTTGACGGGGTGGAAATACACGGCGCCCATTTTTACTTAATCAGCCAGTTCCTTTCGCCACTTACGAATCGACGCAACGATCGTTATGGGGGCGATGCCACCGCACGGGCCACCTTCGCGCTGGAAATTGTCAGGAGCACCCGGGGAAGGCTTGGATCGAGGTTTCCCATCCTCTTCCGTCTCAACGCGGTCGAAAGGGTCGAGGGCGGACAGACGCTGGAGGATGCGCTTGCTGTGAGCCGCATTCTGGCCGCCGAGGGTGTTGATGCGCTGGATGTCTCTTTGGTCGCCCAGAGTTCCTGGCGGGAAGTTGAAGATGAACGTTTCCTTGTCGCCAGTTCCGCATTGCCAAAGGATCAGCCGGCCGGGGCGAATCTCTCCCTTGCCGTGGCAGTCAAGGAAGCCGCAAGTCTTCCTGTAATTGCGGTTGGTAAGCTCGGAGAAGGTCATGTGGCTGCGGAATCAGTGCGTGACTTGCCGATAGATATTCTTGCCATCGGACGTCAGATGATTGCCGATCCCGATACGGTTGGCAAGATTTTATCCGGTAAGAGTCGTGACATTATCCCTTGCGAGGAATGCATGACCTGCTTTGCCACCATCGGGCGCGGGGCAGCCATGGCTTGCAAGGTCAACCGCAACCTTCCTGGTAACGGTCGTTCTGCTCGATAAAAATATCGCAAGGACAACTGTCCCCATCCTATCAAGCAATGATCGAAGCCTACTACGCATTCGACTCAGGCGACGTGCAAATTTTGATTGGTTTCTAACAAATCTTTTACAACACGCCCTGCGTAGTTGTAACCAATTACATCTACCTATCTTCTCTCCCTTCAATCTTAGACCCGATATTTTGTGAAATAGTTGCCACACTTTTACTTACTTTTATTTCATAGCAAAATATTGCTTGTCTTGTGAAGAAATCAAATAATTTTATAACCTACTAAAATTTTTTTATATTCGATCAGCCCCAGTGCTCAGATTGGATGGCATTGATTTTGCTGAAGCCAAAGATAAAGGACAAGCATCATCTTTTAGCTTTATTTTATGGGAGTTTAAAAATGAGCGGCAACCAGCAGAGGTGGCCTGGACTTCTTCCAGGGATCATCATCATACTCTCAAGCTCTGCCGGTGGCCGATGATTTCGATAAGCGAGCTTTCCAAACAGCGGCACAAAACAATGAAGATAAACCTGAACCCAACCGGCAACCCAGGGCTAAAACCAAAGCGACGCCGCCTGTCGATTCGAAAACTTGTTTTACAGCTTTTCATCTTTTTAGTCTGCCTAATTACGTTTGGTTTAATCGGCGAGATTTATTCATCGATAATTCAGGCCCATTATTTCTCGAACCTTTCCGAACAAATGACTTACGAGCTGGGCACAGGTGAGTCTAAAGCTCGTATTTCCGCACCCGACGGGCCTTATGACTTACGCCTCGGGTATACATCCCTGCCAGACTTTTCCCGCAACCTAAAAGCCAATGACTTTGATATCGCCCGCCAGGCCCAAGTCTCTGAAACGATGATAAAACTCGTCGATAAAGGACTTTTTCCGATATATCCTGAAAAAATACAAGCCGGCATGACAATTTTCGACCGGCATGATCACCCTATTTTCTCACAAAAATATCCCAAGCGCATATTTTCTTCATTTTCTGAAATCCCCCCAATCGTGGTCGACATACTCTTATTCATCGAAAACAGAACCCTGTTAGATGAGGATCGACCTTTTGCGAACCCTGCCATTGATTGGGTCCGGCTCGGGAATGCGGTGTACGAGCAGGGCAAAAAACTTGCCTACCGAAATGGATCCGTGTCCGGCGGTAGTACCCTCGCCACCCAGCTTGAAAAATTTCGTCATTCTAAAAACGGAATCAGCTACTCGATGAAAGAGAAATTCCAACAGATTTCATCAGCTACCCTGCGGGCTTATCTTGGCGGTGAAAACACCTTTGCAAGGCGTCGTCAAATCGCACTAGATTACATCAATTCAGTACCTCTCGCCGGCAATCCCGACTATGGCGAGATCTTCGGCTTGGGTGATGGACTTTGGGTCTGGTACGCACGGGAGTTGAAAGATATATCAATAATTTTAAATACAACGGATGTCGATAACAATCCGAGCTTATTAAAAGAAAAAGCGGTTGCTTTAAAACAGGTCTTGAGTCTGTTTATCGCCCATCGAAGACCGACAGATTTTCTACTCAGAAACCGCGAGGCATTAGAAGCAAAATGCAATGCATATATAAGACTACTTTACAAATACCGGATAATATCGGAAGCACTCATGCAGTCCATGCTTGAGGTCAAGCTCAATTTCCGGGCAAGCCCCTTGCCGCTAAACAAACGAAGTTTGATTGAACAGAAGGCAGCAGACAGCCTGCGCACCAAATTGCTTTCTCTGCTAGACATCGACAGTTTATTTACGCTCGACCGCCTGGATGCATCCGTAAAAAGTACCTTGGATCTTGACAGTCAAGAAGCGGTGACCCGGCAAATGATGAAATTTCATGACCCAGAGTGGATCAAGGAAAAGAACCTTAATGCTCCCAGACTGCTTGATAGAGGTGACCCGGAGAAAATCATTTATAGTTTCACCTTGTATGAGAAAACGCCTCAAGCCAATCTGTTGCGGGTACAAACGGACAACTATAATCAGCCATTCAATATCAATCAGGGCAGCAAACTTAATCTTGGTTCCACAGCCAAGCTGAGAACCTTGATCCATTATCTTGAAATTATCGCAGCATTGCATGAACGTTACCATGGCTTAAACAAAAAAGAACTCAGGCAACTGAAATCGACAGCCGCAGACAAGATCAGTCAATGGGCCGTTTCCTATCTGCTGCGCACCGGTGACAAAACAATTGAGACCATGCTGGAGAGCGCTCTGAATAGAACGTATTCCGCCAGCCCCTACGAAGTTTTTTACACTGGCGGCGGGGTTCATCGATTCAGCAATTTCAATGAAAAGGACAACCAGCGAACCGTATCGTTGAGTAACGCCTTCAGACGTTCAGTGAATTTGGTGTTTATTCGCTTGATGAGAGATATTGTAAACCACCATATTTACCAAGGAGATCGTTATTCAAACGAAATGTTGCGCAACGCTGATCATCCCAACAGAAAAGCGTATTTGGACCGATTCGTTGAACATGAAAGTACGCTTTTTCTCCACAGATTTTACAAGAAATACCATCCGCTTTCCCAGCAAAAAAAGTTGGAGCTTTTACATGATGTGGTTCGCCCCTCATTTTACCAACGAGCGGCCTTATTACGCTTTGTATTTCCGGACATGAAACTAGATGATTTTAAAAAACGGTTGCAAAACCAAATGTCCGAGATCCAATTGAAAAAGACCAACATTAACAGGCTCTATTATAAATATGATCCCCAAAAGCGATCGCTTTCCGATGTTGCTCACCTTGCGGGGATTCATCCACTCGAACTTTGGCTGGTGGCGTATTTGTGGCATCATCCGAACGCCAACTACGAAGCCGTTTACCAGAAGAGCAAATCAGCGCGGTTGGATGCCTACGGTTGGCTTTACCGTACCTCGCGAAAATACAGACAGGACAAACGAATCCGTATCATTCTTGAGCAAGATGCCTTTGAATCGATCCACCGGGCATGGCAACGTTTGGGGTATCCATTCAAAAAATTGGTTCCTTCCTACGCGACGGCGATCGGTAGCTCAGCAGATCGACCGGAAGCCTTGGCCGAACTTATGGGCATTATCGTCAATGAAGGCATCTACAAACCTGCCTTCCTGATTCAGGAGATTACATTCGCCGACGGTACGCCTTACGAAACTCATTTTGTCCGCAAGGCTGCCAAAGCGAAAAGGGTTTTACACCCTAAAATTGCTGATCTAATTAAAAAAGCACTATTCAATGTCGTTGAAGGAGGAACCGCCAAGCAGGTCTATCAGGCATTTTTCAACGATGGCGGACCAAGGTTGCCGGTTGGCGGAAAAACCGGTACCGGGGACAATCAGCATAAAGAGCTCGATCCGGACGGCATGGTTATCTCCTCGAAGTTCATCAATCGGACGGCGACCTTTGCGTTTATCATTGGAGATCGTTTCTTCGGCAACATCACCGCCTATGTTCCTGGACCGCAAGCAGAAGAATATTCATTTACCAGCTCTCTTCCGGTAGCCCTCCTGAAGAATTTAGCAGGTGACTTAAAGGGTGCCCTCAATACAACGGATATGAGCACCTTGAGTGCAAAAGGACTGCAAACCGACGGGTAAGTTTCTCACGAGCGGCGTCTCCGAACAAAAAAACGGTCAGTCTGATCAATTAAAAAACTATAAAAGAGATTAACGAATGACGAGTGACGAATGACGAATTAAGGAATTCTTTCTATTTTATTTTTTGAATTAGCAGAGCGAAGCGACATCCACCATTCGTCAATCGTCATTCGATATGCTAAGTTTCACTGTTCGGTCTAGCAGGATCTCATACGAAGCCCTACTTGCATGATGTGGTTTCACACGAGCTCGAACATGCATATCAAGGCTGGAAATATCCGGCTACCACAATTTTGATTGCCTTTCGATAACTTTTCGCATATTGTTCCCTCCCAAAGATTTTTCAGTTTTGACTCGCGTGAAACTTAATTGCAAAGCTTTATTGGTTTCACTAAAAGCTCCGCATTCGTCATGCCGGTCCCGGATCAAGTCCGGGATGACGGATCCGGCATCCAGAATATGCTGAAGTTACTGGATTCCGGTTTTCGCCGGAACGACGCTTCAAAGGAATTTTAGACTTATTACTACATCATCAAGTTCTTTTTAATTCAGATTGGACGCTCGCGGCCATACCAGACGGCGCTTATAAGAAACAAAAAGGAGTCCTTATTGAAAGTATTCCAAATTCAAGATGACTGGTCAATCGACAATTTAATCCTAACGGAACGACCTCAACCGGAACCGGATCCCGGCCAGGTGTTATTGAAAATGAAGGCAGCTTCCTTGAATTACCGGGATCTGTTGGTTCCCCAAAGAGGATACGGTAAACTGACCGGGACCTTGCCGTTGATTCCCGTCTCCGACGGAGTTGGCGAGGTGATCGCTATTGGAG
Source organism: Desulfobacterales bacterium (assembly GCA_050124355.1). Classification (GTDB taxonomy): domain Bacteria; phylum Desulfobacterota; class Desulfobacteria; order Desulfobacterales; family JAFDCJ01; genus JAFDCJ01. The sequence continues at coordinate 9,061 of JASFFJ010000153.1, forward strand.
AAGGGGTCGGACGTGTTGCCGTTGGTGACCGCGTCTGCCCGCTTATGATCCAGAGCTGGATTAGCGGTCCGCCTACCATGGAAAGACTCATTTCGACTCTTGGAGGCCCGCTTGACGGTGTGATGACCGAATATATGGTGCTCAGTGAGCAGGGCGTTGTTAAAGCGTCTGAGCATCTCAGCGATGAAGAGGCTGCCGCCCTGCCCTGCGCAGCACTGACCGCCTGGAGCGCCGTCGTTACCGACGGGCAGGTCAAAGCGGGCGACAGGGTGTTGGTGCAGGGAACCGGCGGGGTGTCGCTGTTCGCCTTGCAGTTTGCTAAATTACTTGGCGCCCATGTAATGGTGACATCAAGCAGTGATGAGAAGCTGCAGCGTGCCGTCAATCTGGGTGCTGATGAAGGGCTCAACTATGTGTCGACACCGGAATGGGGCAAGGAAGTCCGACGCATGGCCGGGGCGGACGGGGTTGATCTCATTATCGAGGTTGGCGGCCAGAAGACGCTGCCGCAGTCGTTGCGTGCCATTCGCGCCGGGGGCACGATCAGCTTGATCGGTGTCTTGTCAGGCTTGAACATGGACGTCAGCCTGGGGCTGATTGTCATACGGAAATTACGCCTTCAAGGTATTACGGTGGGTAACCGGGATGGAATGGAGGCCATGATGCGGGCGATTTCGCAGCACGCCATCAAACCTGTAATCGATCGGACCTTCGCTTTCGAAGAACTCAGACAAGCTCTCGATTACCTGGCGCGCGGCCTTCATTTTGGAAAGGTCTGTATTCGCCATTAACTCAATTCATAAGCCACCATGGCCTGGCGGGATGAAAATTTAATAGGTCCTACCGTCACCGCGAAAGCATGCTTCGTGGTGCAAATCTGATCGATGTCGCGGCTTATGAATTGAGATAAATCAACGGCCAACAGCAAAGGTGGCCTTAGCCCCTTCCAAGGGTCATTCTCATACACCCCCCAACTCTGCAGGTGGTTGCAGATACCGAAATACACAGACGTCTTTACATTAACCAAAATGAGTTCGAGTGAAATAGGAGTTATTGATTTGGTAGACTTGAGGCTGGGAGGCTGGAAAGCTTGGAGGCTTAAAAGTTTTTCATTCTTTTAGCATCCCAGCATTCAGGCTTTCTGGCTTCCCAGCCAATGGCCTTATAGGAAAGCCGTCTTATTCTAATAACAAAAAACGAATAACGCAGTGAGCGATTCTTCACTCAAGGGTGCGTCTAAGGTGTCTTTAACCGTTTGAGCCGTGCTTTGGCAAAATCGTATTCCTGCCAGGTATCCAGAAAGGTTCCCAGGGCTTCGTTATAATATTTGATGGCCTTATCCTTCTCCCCGGAGCCTTCAGACCAAAAACCCAGCGCAGTCGACACCGTGATCAGATTCTCGGGGCTTCCCCCGACCTGGTCTTTCAAGAAATCTTCCGTTTGTTTGCCCAGAAGATACTCACCAATGGTTTGGTACCACGGGTCCCGTGTCATCCGTAAAAAGGCCTCCAGACCGGCTTGCGCTTCTGCATCGTTGCCCTGGTAATGTAAAATTCCGGCTCTCAGGAGTTCCAAACTCATTTGCTCCCCGTACGGCCGTCCGCCGCCCTCTGCGAAGGTTCCGATATATTTCAAGGCCTGCCGCCAGGCTTCTTCCGCAGCGTTGTAAAAGGCCAAGCCCACCAGGATCTGACGGTCTTCGGGATTGATGCGGTGGATTTTCTCAAGCACTGCTGCTTTTTCCTTTAGATTGCTGCCTTTCACCCTCAGTTGGCTCTTGAGAAGCGCCAATTTTTCTTGGCGTTCTCTCTCCTCCGGCAAGGCCTTGCGGATTTGCTGCTCGAAGGCCTCTATGTCGGCCTCGTATTCGACCAATTGGACCTCGCTATCTAACGTCTTTCGTCGACGCTTCTGGATTGCTTCCAGCTCGGAACGTGCCAGGAAAAATTCCCAGCCGTCGGTTTCCCCCAGCCGGACCGCCTCTCGCAACCTTTTTTCTGCGCCCGGCCACTCCGTTTGCCGGGACTGGATAAGGGCGACCGCATAATTAAGCCATATCTTCTCTGAAGTACTGTACCACCCATCCAGCGCAGAGGCCTCATCCACCATCCCTTCCAAAACCTTTACCAAATACCCTTGGAATTCAGCAGGTGAGCGCCAGTCCAAGGCCAGCAACTCCGCACGATAGGACTTTTCCGCTTTGTGAGCGGCTAGCCAATCTATTAAATACAACATCAGCTTTGCCACATTGTTCTCGTCATCCATGGACAATGACTGCGAAAAAAGACGTTTGGCGCCTTGGCGATCACCCGCACAGAAATGCATCATCGCGGCACCCATGACCAGTTCCGGTTGTTGGCTGTGTGTCAGTTCTTCATCGGCCAGAGACTGGGCTTCCACCCAGCGGCCTTTCTGCGCTGTTTCTCTTATCTTCTTCAAACTCTCCTCGACTGAGAAATCGAGCTCACCGTTCCATTTGACCTGACCGGCCTTCAATTCTTTGAGAAATTCTACGGATGTGGTGATGGGTAAGACCATCCCGATATCCCAGCGCGGAGTGGCCGACGGAACCGATCCCTTGCCCCAGTCCATGGCAACTCCCGAAACAATTCCGATAACGTTGCCGCGGGTATCAATGACCGGGCCGCCGCTGTTTCCGCCGTAAAGAGACGCATCCACCTGAAGCAGGTTTTCAAAAGAACGCCGGACGTGTCCGCTGGTCACACTGGCATTGACGATGTCGGCTTGCGTCCGGTTTCCCAAGGGAAAGCCCAATGTTATAAACCGTGATAATTTCGGAATATTCTGCGGATTCATATTGTGATCCAGCGGCAGGGACACCAATCCTTCCGGCACCCGACCAATTTTTAACACGGCAAAATCATCTTTGAGCGGCGACGTCATTAGCTGCCGGGTTCGCGCCGGGGGTTTAGGCACCCCGACGATGGAAACCCGCGGTGATGATTCGCTACTGAAGGCGGCGTCAAGCAAATAAACATCAGTCAGGCCTGATGTCTCCAGCATTTGGGCGGCACGATTAAAGGCCTTCTGTTTTTCAAACCATAAAAAGAGCCGGTAGTCGAATTGGGGAGTAATGTCCGTGCGCAGTAGCTTTTGGGCAGTGTTCAGAAATTCGTTGTCTTCCAGCCAAGGGCAGGCCACGTGACGGCTGGTCAGCAAATACCCCTCGCTGTCAACCAAAAACGCTGTACCTTCGGCCAGGTTACGGTAGTACTCGATGTCATCGGCGTTTAACCAGTACTCCACCAGCACAAAGGCCACCGATGGTGCATATGAATTGGCGAAGGTTTCCAGGGGCG
>JASFFJ010000154.1:0-12367 GCA_050124355.1 Desulfobacterales bacterium
CAGCCCCAGAACGCTGATGTCAGCGTGTTTAGCGAAGATGTGCTCTTTTTTGACGTCTGTCTTTTTTCGTTTCATTTCTGCAAAAAGCTGGTTGTTCAGCATTTCAAAAGAAAAGGTGCTGAATTCTCCAAACCTGCCGATCCCGAGTATCCGGATCAATCCCGTCAAACTGTTTGGATTATAGCGCGTATCATGGCAAACAACTACATAAGGGGGATAGAGCACCGTACCGTCGGAAATTTCGGCGTGCTCCTGGGCCGTATCAAGTCTCCTTGCAAAGGTTTCCAGGCGCCGCCGGGACAGGTTGAATTCCGTCTTGCAATAGGCGAAGTACATATGCGGATCGGTTAATCCGATAGAGACACACGTGCTGATCCGGGTTCTGGAGCCGTAAGGCGGATCGATATAGATCGGGCAATGGCTGCGGATAATGTCGTTGGAATCGATGTCGATGGGGATCTTGCGGCCGATCCTCCTTTTGCGTTTGAAAGCCGCTGTTTTGAAGGTGTAGATTCGCCGGGCGGCCCTTGTGAAAAAACCACTGTCCAGGTTGACGCTGTTGATCAGTCCATTCGGGAGCAGGAGGGTGGCATTGTCGTATTGCATGCTGGCGCGGATCTTCTCCCGAAAAACGGCTTCATTCAACGATTCCAAAGGCACATAGGAAATCTGTTTCTCGTCCACATCCTGATAGATCAGCCCTCCGGGAATGAAGATCGCCCCTTTGTTGTCCAACTTGCCGGTGGCCCCCTCCTCATTGGGTCCCGGCAGCTGATCTTGCTGGAGAAGGGACAGCATTCGCCAGAGCGTATCCGTCCGGATCGCAATGAGTTCTTTGAGCAATACGTTTCCTAAAATCTCTTTTTTCGGTGGCATCGTTTCCTTCCATTCATTGTTCGTCTTTCTTACTTCTTACCATCGACGAGTTCTCGCAAAACCCCTTGCTTGTCCATAAGTTCGTCGTAGGCTCCCATTTCAATGATCTTGCCGTCTTTCATCACCGCAATCCGGTCGTAATTTTTAATGATATCCAGGCGATGTACTACCGCAATCAGTGTACTTTTACCTTTCCAGTGGGATTCGAGCAGATCCTGGATGCGCGCCTGTGACTCGTTGTCAAGCCCGGCTGTGGCCTCATCCATAATCAGAATAGACGGGTTTTTAAGAAATATTCTGGCAATGGCCAATTTTTGACGTTGTCCACCGGAAAGGTTATCGCCTTTCGAACTAGTCGAATACAAACACAGCAGAGCCCTGGCAGCCTTTTAGAATCAACGCCATCCACGCCGATGCCGAACGTTTCAACAGCATAGCGTACCAGACTGTTGAAAACCGCTAAATAAAGTATAACGAGTATTTTTGAGCATAAAGTCATATGTTTTGTCGCCCAAGCACCTTTCAACAGAGCAATACCAAGGATCAAGTCGATACATGAGTTCTTTATAGAAAATACATGATCAACCTTATTTGTTTGTGTTGCACAGTGAGCTAATTATTACATATAATACTGTTAAAAAAGAGAAAATGATATCGCTTGATGAACAAATCAATCAAGCGTCATTTATAAGGGAAGATATCATGCATTGTCCAAAGTGTCACGAAGCCATGAAACCGCTAAAAATAGGGGATGTCGAAATAGATGAATGCCGCCAATGCAGAGGCATCTGGTTTGATAAGGGTGAGCTGGCGGAGGCCAAAGATGAAGTTGATCCCGACCTGCGCTGGTTGGACTTCGGGATATGGAAACAGGAAACGCGTTTTCACATCAACGATGGACTTCTGAAATGTCCGCGATGTCAAGAAAACGCCATGCGCGAGATCAACTACCAGGGTCCGGATGTTGATTTTAGATTTTGCCCATTTTGTGAAGGGGTCTGGTTGAATGCCGGAGATTTCAAAAAAATCCTTGACGCGCCTAGCGAAGAGGCCGAGTCAAAGAGCGCATCCGAATATCGAATCGTCCACTTTTCATCGTCGAACAGGAAATCCTTGCAGCGTCCAATCTCGCCGTCATTGGCCAAAAGCACATAATTTAAAATCTCACCTACATTACGTAACATCGGGTTAGCTCCTTTCTGTTTATTTATACTCAAACATATCAGAGATGATTCAACGCTAAAATGGGGGTGCTGCCGGTATTTGATTCCGCTATTTGCAGTATTCGATTTTAGTCAATGCCTGAAATCCAGCCGTTCAGATAAGGCGGTTTCAATCATGGAATGCAGGATTGCCCGTATTTGCAAATTGGAAATTTTATAATAGTGTAACGACTATCCGAACAACCCGCAATCAAACTGCCGGTTGCCTGATCCAAGAGCCGGAAACCAATTGAGATTTAGAAATAAACGGTTGAAGAATCAGGAGGTTTCAATTTGTTTGCTAAAGGATCAGCGAAAAACTCCCTTGATGACATCCGGTGTGAAAAGCTGCCGGCCGAAATGCAAGTCCGCATATTTGTGATCCACGGTAAGCCGGCACATGAAATTGTGAGTCTAGCTGCGCAGGAAAAGGCCGACATCATCGTTATAGCGACCCAGGGTGAATCCGGCTGGCAACGGTTTGTGTTAGGCTCTGTGGCTGAAAGGGTCGTCAGGCATGCGGAATGCCCGGTTTTGACGATCCGGGCACCGAACCCGCAGGAGGAATAATTGTAATTGAAGCGAACTAAGAGCTGTCAATCCCGTGAACACGAGAAGGGAAGCTTTGGGCCAATGGCCGCTATCGGCCTGGTGATGTTGGCCATCGCTGCCTGGCCGTTCCACCGCCGCATGCAATGAAGCAAAATACAGATTATTTTGTATAGCAATACAGGATGCAGCTTAAACCAGTTCATAGTTTTGGCGCACATATGCAGGACTGATCACATATGGCTTGCTGCCGTCATCCGGATAAGCGATATAGTATCCGTTGTCCCAGTCATCCACGGTTTCGGGAGATATGGTCAACTCTCCTTCCTGGGTGTCGACTTCAATTTGAAGTTGCTGATCTGGAGGGATAGGTGTAGATACTTCATTCGATCGACGGTGAGGGGGCATAACGCGCCACAGCGGCTATAAATATAGACAAGCAATGAAGATAAAAATCAGTGAAAAACCTTATCCCGTTTGGTCGTTTTAATCTATTTATGACATGCTACTCGATGTCAGTCGCAGGTTTTGCATTCGGTTTAATCTTCTCGAGGGAAATTCAAATTGGACCATACTTGAATGATATTATTCGCATCTGCCGGTAGCATATAAAATTTTTCATCATAGACTTCGAAGTTTTACTAATTTACTCGAAAGTCCTTTGGAGCTCAAGCTTTTGAGCCTTTTCCTTTAATAGAAAATGATAGATTAGATCGCAATAGCGATCCAACTCTACCATTCCTTTCCCCGATACGGCGTAGCGCCAAAAACCATATAGCTTTGCCAAATTGATAATACGCTGGCTATAGGAATTCCAGTTAAAATGTTCTCGAACTCTTTCTATTCCGTTCGCCGATATCTTTTCCCAATAATTCTTGTCCTTTTTGCATTGCGCTATAAAATTCTCCAGGCTTGCTGCAATCAGTTCCGGCTTACTGGTGTTCATTAAAAATCCATTGACGCCGTATTCAATGATTTCAAGGGGACCTCCGAATTTAGGTGCAAATGTGGGCAGTCCAGAGGCCATGGCTTCAATGATCGTAAGACCAAAGGCTTCGAATAACGCGGGTTGCACGAATATCCCCTTGTGATCCGCGATGACACGATACACCTCGCCGGTGTCAAGTTTGTTGATGCTGGGCAGCCACCGCAATTTACCATGCAGATTATAGCTTTCGATAAAATCATAGGCTTTGGTGATTTCAAGTCGCTCTTCAGAATCATTGGAATCTTCGACGTGAATGGTGCCGGCGGCAAAAATGAGGTTGCAGGATCTCTGTAACTTTTTGCTCATGCCAAAGGCCTGAATCAGGCCCGTAATGTTTTTTATCTTGTCAAACCGGGCCATCGTGAACAAGGGCATCCTGTCCGGATGGTCTAGATTGCCATAAATGTCATCAGCGGTATCATTAAACAGCCGGTTTTCCCATTGCTGCCATTTGGTCCGTATCCTTTTATCTTTCTGGTCATAGGGGAAATACAATTCTTCGTCGACACCAGGTGGGATAACATTAAATTTTGGGGCAAACAGATTGACCCCATTGACAACCTGGTAGAGCTCAGGCAATGAAAAAAACTGATATGACTCGTATTGACCCATTGTATTTTCGGTACCAGCGATTTCTTGCAAGGTGCTGGTGATGACAAAATCAGATTTATTCATCGAAAAAATATCCGCTGTATATTGGAGTGAAAAATGATAGTCATTTTCGTTTTCCTGCCAATGCAAGTCGGAAAACGCATATTTTGTCTTCTCGAGGGCGTGGGCAATGGTGCACTGAATGACATCGAACTTATCGGATAGCAGGGAGGCCACCAGATTACCATCTGAATAGTTGCCGATGATCAGGTCTGGGCGTCCCTCGAATTCACTCATCAAGTCTCTGCCGGCATCCTCCGCAAAAGTTTCTAGATAAGGCCAGATTTTAAACCGTGAAATCCAGTGCTTGACGATATTGTACTGACTATCTCTAAAAGGCACTCGGAGAATATAGCTGTTATCAGTCTGGAAAATTTCTTCTATACGCTGATCGCAACTGGTATCTTTTGCCTCAGGGATTAAACGGGTCAAGACAACGATTTTAGGTTTGACATCCAAACCGGTCAGCCGAATTTCTTTTGACAAATGCTTTTCAAGAGCCCGAACCTGATCGAGGATATAGATAACCTGACCACCGGTGTCCGGCTTGCCCAGCGCATTGGTTTGTCCGAACCATCCATGGGGAGAAATTATAGCAATTTTCGAGATGAGGGGCATCGGCACGCGAGAAATAAAATTCTCCAGTAAAAAATCGGTGGGCTCACTGATGAGATCAAGCAATGTTTGAATTGTTTCTGATATCCGACCCACAGTGTTGCCCCAACCAACTTCAAATCCCTCTTTTTTCATTCTGGTTTTAATGCTGCTGTAGGAGGCCTGCTGGTTTTTGCGTTTTAGCCATTCCAACATTTTTTCAAGCTTACTGTAAAATATTTCCGGATCTTTAATTAGCGCACCGTTGACAAGCAATTGTCGGCCGTCATGCTGATGAAGTTGGATAAACTGAAAAAGCTTTGTATTCCACTCTGTGGGTCGGTTGAAAATATTGCTACACATATAGCGATTCAGGTACCGTATACCATTACCAACGCTGCGAGTATCTCGAATCGACGGGGAAAAATCATAAAACGGCATAAAGTCTATTTTCAATTGGTTATTATCTTTCTTTTTCTTCAAAAAATAGAGATCCCTCAAGTCCAGATAATCGTTGCGCGAGATCTCTTCCATATATTCTCCATCCAGGCGAACCCGGCAAAAGTGATACTTTGCGAATGCATATCGGTGCAGCATCACCAGGGTTCCATCGGCAAGAAAAAGCTCCTGGGTCTTTTTCAGAAAATTGAACAACGATGAATTCCGGCGAAACCTTTGAGACTTATTATGCTGATCACAGTACTCGCGAAAAAGCTGGATAATGCCGTTTCTAAGGCAGATGCTCGTCGGCTGATTGGAGACAAATGTCACAAATTCTTTGAATTCTTTGCGGTCCTTTTTACTCATTATCTCGTCTAAAATATTTTTCATGATAAATTTCCTAATTAATCGCTGCAAATAGCAGAGAAAAAGCCGCCACAAAGCTCGCCAAAACAAAAAGCGCAACCCCGGCTCAATTCTCATCTTTGTGTCTTGGAGCCTTAGTGGCGACTATATACTACCATAAAATGGCGTAGATTTAAGGGTGTAAAAATGATTTCAAAGCGACTGACCCTCTATCACTGGGTGGCTTTTTCGATAAAGTGATAGCGGCTAATTCCTTCAAGAATTCCGGCGGAATAATTTTGTTTGGCAAAGTAAATACCTCGGATCCCTTTCAGTTTATTTAGCTCGGGGCTGTAATTGCCCACCACGACTCCTTTAGGCTCTCCGCGCAGCATCTCTTCATCATTTCCAGAATCCCCGCAAACCAAAAAGTTACCGAGGGGAATTTCCCATTTATAACTCAGATAGCGGATAGCCTTGCCTTTGGATGCTCGGAAAGGAAGAATATCCAGATATCTATTCTGGGAGTATATCAAATTATATCGGCATTTATTTCTGAGCAACCGTTCATGGATCATTGCGAGGCCATCTTTGGCCGGTGCAAATTCATAGCTAATTTTAAAACGCCGCTGATCTGCATCTTTCTGGTATTTTAAAAAGCCAAAATCCTCAAGCAGACCGACTATTTTTTCACGGTTCCACTTGGCGGAAATGTGCGTTTCCCATCCGCGCCCAAAATGCAGGTTTTTCCCATAGTAAATTTCTGCGCCCACAGATGCGACGAGAACATCCGGCAACGGTATTTGGTTTTCTTTAAGAAACTCGGTTGTCGATTCAACGGTGCGGCCTGTTGCCAACCCAAAACCGATATGGTCACGATATTGCTCAAGCAGGTTTAGTAGTGCTGAAAGGTGCTCGTTGCCGTCGCCGACCAGTGTATTGTCGATATTGGCAATGATAAAATAGTTCAGTCGCGCGAGTCGTCGCCCAATAGCATCTGACGGTACAGCGACCTTCATCTTCTCCTCATCTTGATCTTCAAATATGCGGCTGACTTGTTTCATATATGAATTTGCATGGCTTTCCCAGGTGTAGTATTGACGAATATTCATGATACCGGCTTTGGAATACTGCTTCCATTTTTCACTGTCGGTAATTATCTGTTTCACGGCATCGGCGATGGCCTTTGTATCGGTCGTATATACCAGGGTGCCGCATTGGCAGTTTTTAACAATATCCCGTGGACCACCGTCGTCCGGGGCCACAATCGGCAATCCGCAAGCAGCAGCCTCGATTAGGGTCAGGCCGAAAGGCTCTGTCAGAGCAGAATTGACAAATACACCTTTTTTTTCTGCTGCAATCCGATAGAGTTCAGGGACTTCATGCTCGAAGTCATGTCGCTTTGGAATGGCAATTTTGCCGTATAAATCATATTTATCCATAAGCAGGAGAATCTCAGTGAGGACATCCTGTTCATTGTCTTCCATTTTAGTGATGTCCTTGCGAATACCAGCAAAAATGGCTAAGTTGGCCATTGACTGCAATTCTAAATCCTCGCCGTAAGCTTTGATCAAGCCCGCAATATTTTTGCGTTTATCCGGCCGACATAGCGAAAGGATAACCGGGCGATCAGGATGCATGAAAAAACGGTTCAACTCCTCCAGTACCGACGCTTGGGCATAAAGTTCAATTTCGTCTTTGGCCGTCTCCGTCAGCTTATCGTGATAAAACGGATAAAATTTCTCAATGTTTAGCCCCGGTGGTATCACGTGATACTTGGGGATGTCCTTATTATTATATTGCCGATATTGATCTCTGACTTCCTGGTGGGTACTGGCAATAATCAAATCGCTCTTTTTTAAAATCTCTTCTTCCATATGGATCCGATGATCGATTTTATATCTTTTTACAATATCTTCCTTTTTTACCCCTTCACTAATCAGTCGCTTCCATTTTGAGCGACCGAGGGAATGGCCAGTATACACAAACGGTAGGCCAAAGATCTCCGCCAGGGACATCGCAACAAACCCTCCGTCGGGATAATGGCCATGGACAATGTCAGGCATGGCATTCTGACGCTTGATGTATTTAATCGTTTTATCGATATATTCATCTAAATGCGGCCAGAGCAGTTCCTTGCGAATATATTTTTTTCCGCCGCACTGAATGCGCACAATGCTGAATTTGTCGTTAACCACCTCGATCGGTTGGGCGTAGTCTTCGGATACGGATTTATCGTGAATCAAGCGGGTAAAAAGTTCAACTCGCTTAACATGCTTAGATTGGCTAAGGGCGTTGCATAATTCAACCACATATTTGATCTGTCCGCCGGTATCCGCATCGTGCCCGAGTTGCATTTTTTCTGCTCGAAGCAAGCCATGTACGCTAAACATCTGTATGTGATATTTTTGGGATTGCATTTTTTAGGTGTTGTCAATTAGTGGCCTAAAAGGCCTATAATCTGCTCCTTTCTGCTTGTTTGATTTTTTCTACGGCCTTAGCAATCTGCGCATTCGTTTCAGGAATATAATGGGCCAGCCCCTCAATGACACCGGCAGCGTAATTTCCATTCATACCATAAAAATTTCCTTTTGGTAAATACAGGCGGTGGGTCAGGTGCTTAAGGGAGAGCTTTTCAATTGCTTTTTCACGAACCTCATCCATGCCGTTTTTCACCAAAATTGACTGCAAGCCGCTGGTCAATACAGCCAGATCATTGCCGCTGTCGCCTGCGAATACGGTACGTTCTTCAGAAAATTGCTCCTGTTGCATAAGGAATCGAATGGCCTGCAGTTTGTTTGCCCGGGCAGGGAGTATATCCAGCAAACCGATTTGGCTGATTTCATCAACACTCCAAATGATGCTGACGCGGACACCCGATTTCGCCAGACGACCGCGAATATTCATAGCCAATTTCTGATAATCAACATTTTGATCTGTGTCATAGCTCAATTTATACTGGCTCTGCTTTTCAGGATCTTGCAGCTGTATTTCATTTATGTCCCCCAGCAACCCGGCGAGTTCCTCCCGATCCAGGTGTTTCCAATCCTGTCCGATCTCGGCCTTCCAGTCATCGGACAGCTGCCAGTTGCCGTTGATGATTCGGTACAATGTTGTTCCCACATCGCCAATAACATAGTCTGGCAAAGGCAGATGGAATTCCGCAATCGCATCCAGGACGAGTTTCTGATCACGGCCACTAACATAGGTCAGATAAATATTCGGGCAACGGGCAAGGCGGCGAATTAAGGGGCGGGCCAGAGGTGATTCTTTTTGAATTCCATTGGGGATAATGGTTCGATCAAGATCGCAGCCTAGCAGTATTTTTTTTGTCTCGATTTCTGAATTCACCTTAATTCTAACTATAACATACCGTATCGGTTCGTCAAATCTATCGGATAACCGCAATCCGTTTTCCAATATGCCTGTATCGGAAAATCCCTTACCCTGATCAGTTAGGGTCTTTCGTTTTGAACACCGTACTTGTGGGTTAGCCTTTTATCGCCCCGGCAATAATTCCTCTAACGAAGTGGCGTTGCAAAGACAGGAAGACCACAAGGGGGAGCGCCATGGAAACAAACGCCGCTGCCGTCAACAGTTCCCAGTTTTGTCCCTGGTTGGTCACAAGGTTGGCCACCGTGAGTGTTACGGGAACCACCGTCGGTGTAGCCCCCAAGTATATCAGGGCCACGAGAAAATCATTCCAGACCCAAAGAAATTGGAAGATAAAAACCGAAGCCAGCGCAGGAACGGAAATTGGTATCACGATCCTGTAAAATATCTTTATTGGCGAGGCCCCATCGATCGAGGCCGATTCCATGAGTTCTCGGGGAACTCTGGAGATAAAAGCAAAAAGTAAGTACGTGGTCAAAGGCAGGCCGTAGCCGGTATGCGCCAACCAGATTCCCAGGAACGTTCCCGATAACCCCAACCAGCGGTAAATGGGCAGAATCGGAATAAATGTCATTTGCAGGGGGACCACCATCAGACCGATCACAAGCAGAAATAGGATTTTACGGCCGGGAAACCTCATCCAGGCGAAACCGAAGGCTACCATTGCTCCCATAAAGGTTGATATGAGGGTCGCTGGAACACTGATGGTCAAACTGTTGACAAACGAGCGCCCCATACCCTGCTTGGTGATAACTTGCATATAGTTTTCAAAGGTATACTGGTCAACGTCGAACAGATCGGCAAGTACCGTCCACCAGCCTGAGCCGAATATGTTTTCCGGAGACCTGAAAGAGGTCACCAACAGGCCCAGCGTCGGAACCAGCCAGACTAACGTAAAGGCAAGCAATATCAAATGTAATGGGATTCGCAATAGCAACCGCTTGACGTTCATCGTTAACTCGTTTCTTGATGGGTGAATCTACGGATGTTGAAAACCATCATCGGTGTAATGAGCAACAAGAGAACGACGGCAATTGCGCTTGCTCGTCCATAATTGAAGAAATTAAACATTTCCTTATACATCCGGTTGGCAATCACTTCGGTGTCATAGGCGCCATTGGTCATAACGAATACAATGTCGAAGATCTTAAGTACCTGAACGATCATGGTAGTGGCAACCACGGCAATCGTCGTTGTCATCAACGGTAATATGATTGCCCAAAAAATCTGCCATTCGTTAGCCCCGTCTATTCGGGCTGCTTCAATGAGGTCTCCGGGAATGTTCTTGTATGCCGCGGAGAAAATCACCATACAGAACCCCGTCCAGATCCAGATGCCGACGACAATGAGAGCCAGATTGTTAACCCATGGGCGTTCGATCAACCACCCGATCGGGTCCTTGCCGAAAGCAACCATGAGTCCATTGATCACCCCGATTTGTGATAGGTCAACAGGCCGATAGGCGTAAACAAATTTCCAGATGACCGCTGCACCGACCATCGAAATGGCAGCCGGTATGAAAATGATCGATTTGACGGCTTTCTCATAACGGACCCGATCCAAAAGCACCGCCAACAGCAGACCAAAAGTCAGCGTAGAAAAGGTAAAGACAACGGTCCACAAAGCGTTGTTCCGCAGCGCGGCAAGCATCGCCGGGCTGGTAAAAACGAATTTCCAGTTGGTTAATCCAACAAAATCTAAGGTTGAGGCAAATATGTGGGTTCCCTTGCCGTAAAATGACCGTACGATGGTCATCAGGGTGGGATAGGTCAGAAAAAAAAGGATAAGGACAAGCGCTGGACCCACGAACAGCCAGGGGATCCATCGTTTGGTCATCAACACATCCACCTCCCGCATAATTGTGTCGTTTATTAATGGTTATGTGCCATCGCCTTTGGGACGATCAGTCTCTCTTTAAACCAGGTTACCGCTCTTAATTTATTTGCTGGAATAGGCGTCTTTGGCACTGTCCTCGATGGTTTCCAATACCCTTTTCAGCGGAATGCCACTGACAAAGTCGAGGACCCCCGTCCAAAATGAACCGGTTCCGACAGCACCAGGCATCATATCCGAAGCGTCGTATCTGGAAATGGTCGCCTTTGACAAGATATGCCAGGCTTTGCGGGTGATGGGATTGGTAAACAGGGCAGGATTGGTGTTTTTATTGGAGGACAGCTCACCCAATTCCTTGACCCATATTTCCTGAGCCTCCGTGGATATAAGAAACTTGGCAAATGCGATAACCTCCGGTCGTCGGGTAAAACAGTTTACGACGTCGCCGCCCACCAGAATCGGAACTTCCTGCGCCGCCGACGGATCTATCGGCGGAAAGGGGAAGATGTCATAATCCTTTCCGGGTGTCAGGTCGGTGGTTTGCCTGCCTATAAACCCCTGTATGAAGGTGGCTTGACGGTGCATGAACGCCCGGGGAGGTTTGGTGAATAAAGCCGACGGCGAGTCTCCAAAATTGGTCGTCAACGCACCTGTCGTTCCGCCTAGAACATAATCTGAATTTAAAACGATCTGCCCGAAATATTCAAAAGCCTTCTGAACGGCAGGATGGGTCCAAGGAATCTGATGACTGACCCAACGGTCGTAGATATGAGGGCCGGCGCTGCGCAGCATGATATCTTCAATCCAGTCGGTACCCGGCCAACCGCTGGCAGCCCCTGATTCCAGCCCGATGGCCCATGGTGTTCCCCCGTCCGCCACGATTTTATTGCTAAGCGTGAGCATCGCCTCCCATGATCTCGGCGGCTCATATCCTCTGCGCTCGAATTGGCGTTTGTTATACCAGACCAGGCTTTTGACATTCGGAAAAACAAATAGGCCGTATAGTTTTCCATTGACAAGACCGAGCGGCTTTAAAGCATCCAAAAGTTCAGAGGGATCTACCAACCCCTCGAGAGATACGATCTGATTGGTTTCGGCCCACTCCGCCTGGAGCCCGAGCCAAGGATGTGGTGTCAGATCCGGCGGATTACCTGCCGCCAGTCGGGAGGCTAGATAAGCCGGACGGTCCCGTCCGACAACCTCAACAATCACTTCGATGTCAGGATGCTTAACTTTGAAGGCATTAACAATTTTTTCAAAGGCCTGTCCCTGCTGAGCAGGCCAGCCATGCACTACATTAACTTTTGCTGCAAAAACAAACGTGCCAAAAAAAATAGAAAAATTTACGACCAGAATAAAGATTAGTAATTTTTTCATCTCGTTGTGGTGACCTTTTTCCCAAATTTTAAGATAGACGCTTCCGCAAAGGATCCTCGAATCGCCCTGCCGGATCCGGCATCCAGAACCCATGAAGTTACTGGATTCCGGCTACCGG
>JASFFJ010000155.1:0-12317 GCA_050124355.1 Desulfobacterales bacterium
AGGCACAAATATCTCCGTGCGAACCGTGCCGCCCCGATGGTGTTTTTTCAACACCGTCTCGATGGCTTGGGCGATCATTTTTTGTGGTCCGGGATTTATCGCCGGCTGTCCCGGATCGATTTCCAGCCCCGGTTTGGTAACCCGACCGATGCCTTGACCCCCAGAGATGAGGATATTCATCTGCTTGCCGGTACCGCCTTGCTCATCTGATTTCCGCAATGTGACTCTGGCGCCAATTTCCGCCTTGTGGGTCACGTCCGGATCGTCACCGGCATCCTTAATCACACTGCAAATTGCTTCGTTCTGTTTGGCTCGGCGGCACATATGAATGGCAATCATGATATCAGTACCGGTCAGCAGCCTGATCCGAACCCTGGAAGGCCTCTTTCCTTCCAGAATCATCCGCAGCGCGCCCTTGGTGGCGGCGGCGGCGGCGGTTCCGGTTGTAAATCCAGAGCGAAGTTTTTTTGCCATTTATCTGCTCAATTGGCGTTTTTCACCGCCGAGACGCAAAGAACGCCGAGGGTGAATTTTTTATAGCTTTACATTAATCCGTCAAGGATCCTAGAAAACAGGTAAGACAAAAAGTTATAATAAACGACTGCTTCAAAGCTTCGGGTAATGCGAGAATTCAGTGCTCAGAGTTCAGGAGCGATGTTCCTTCCTGTACTGAACCCCTTAACACTGAACACTCAAAATATCTATTGATTGCTTCACCCAATCGAAATTGTTTATCACATTTAGCTAAAAATCGGCATGTAAGGGGTGATCAAAGGGAAATATCTCCACCCGTTGATCGCCGTCTTATCCTACAAAATAGTAGATTATTCCCACCACCATGAGGCTGGTTATCCGAAATCCCTGCCCCAACAGCAAGAGTTGGGTGCCCATTTTAGGCGAAAAAATACCGATATAGCGCGGTAGCTGGTGCCGGATGGCCCGCACGGGAAATGCCAGGATATTTCCAATCAGCAACGCGAGGACCGTTTGCTTGATGGTCAATACACCCGCTTCAAGCAATGCACCGGCCGCCGCAAAACCGGATGTGAATTCAGCCGCAAAGCTTAGAATAATCACCGACAAGGACTCCATGGGCATGAAGGTCGTCACCACAAAACCCGACAGGGATTCACGCAGCAGCTGAAACATGCCCATGACGTTAAGCATGTATACCAACATATATATCGGGACGACGTAAACTGCAATTCCGGCAATTCGGCGAGGCAGGCGCGACCTGATTCGCTGCCAGATGTCTTTAAACTTTTTTTCTGTTTTGGAGAGCTCACCCTTTTCTCTAAACTCCCCCTCAACCGCAGCCGGTGAAAGTTGGAAATGACCATAAACCAAAAACAACACCGTCCGCAGGATAACCGCCAAAAAAGTAATTAAAAAATAAATTCCACCGGCCCAGCCTGTAAGTGGAATGACGATAAAAAATGTGGTTGGCAGATGAAGGAAAAAAGCTGGCAATTGATTGATAAAATTGGACAAATACAACTGCTTGCGCGTGATCCTATCATCTTTGAAAAAGTTCAGCAGCATCGCATTGGCGGTCACACCGGAAAAAAAAGCGGCCGTAAAAGCGGCCCCGCAATGATCACCGAGCCGCCCAAATCGAAACAGCGGCCGGGCCAAAGTCGCCAGTGTTTTAGTCCAGCCGGATGATTCAATGATCTGTCCAATGAGTAAACCGATAGTTATAAACACCATCAAACGTACCAGCGGCTGCAAAAGTTGGGTCAGGATTTGCCGGATACTCAGATCCGGGACCAGGATAATGCCGCTTGAAAGGATCAGGCCGGTTATTATCAGCGAAATTATGAAAGGCCTGGTAACTGGTCTATCCTTCCGGGAGGTCATTTTTCTTATTCTGTTTTGCGATGATCAATGTCCAATAATCGGGCGCACACCGGCTCAATTCTGCCAAATCCCATACGATCTTCTCATTGGGCTGGCCACAGCTTTTAACTCCGACGCAGCGTGGGTAGTCTCCGGTTTCATCGACGGCCGCTTTGATATCGGCCACATTGCGGTATGCTTTTAAAAAGATGACATTTTCAGGCTTACCGGCCATCCTCCGCAATCGATCACCGCCTTTGGCGCCGGACACCACCAGGAGTGACTCTTCCCCTTCTACTAGCGGCGTATTCAATTTAGCTGCGGAAGCCTGGTAGGAGGTAATCCCCGGAACCGTCAGAACCGCGATATGGGGTGCACTGTGTTGAATATGTCGTAAAACATACCCGTAGGTTGAATAGGTCAGAGAGTCCCCCAAGGTTAAGAAAGCCGCGTTTTTTCCTTTTTCAAGCTGAGCAATGATCGTTTGAGAATGCGCCTGCCAGGCTTCACGGGTTTCGTGCTTATTCCGGGTCATAGGGAAACGGAGCATCTTCACTTCGGCATTTTCCGGAATATGAGGTCCAGCGATGTTTACTGCCAGGCTGTGGGTGTTCTTGGTGGAGGAGGCCGCAAATACAATATCCACCTGATTCAGAATTTTTACAGCCTTTAGTGTAATCAAATCGGGTTCACCCGGCCCCACGCCTATGCCGTATAGGGTTCCGGTCCTTTTTTCCATGATGCCCTCGGTCATCTTTGTTAAATATCGAGTTTGTATAACTTCCAGCTGTAATCCCTCTGGGTCAGAGGTCGCAAGCCTATCAATGCGCATTTCCGATTCCGCATGCAAGTTATTCCGACTTCCGAATTCACCTATACCTGCGCGATGCCCTACCCTATGCGCTATGCCCTATGCTCTTTGTAATCCTTCCCGCCTCTCAATTTCCACATTAACTTACTCTGCACGATGCCCTATGTGCCATGCCCGATCTTCTATGCTTTATTAGCCAAAATCGCCAATGCATTGACCACACTGGCAGCTACATTGGATCCCCCCTTGCGGCCCACATTGGATATATAGGGATGGTCCATTTCCATCAGGGCTGCTTTGGATTCGGCGGCGTTGACAAAACCCACGGGTAATCCGATGATCAACGCCGGGTGGGCCTTCTGGTCGCCGACCAATTCAATCAGACGCAGCAGTGCCGTGGGTGCATTACCAACCACATAAATACCGTCCTTCATTTCCGAAACAGCCATATCCACCGCCACTTTTGCCCGGGTACTACCGGTGGCCAAGGCCTTTTTATGGATCAGCGGATCATTGATGTAGCATTTGACCTGACCACCGAATTGCTCGGATTCCTTTTTCCGAATTCCGACCCGGGCCATGTTTGTATCGGTGACAATCATTTTGCCGTTTCGTATCGCTTCAATCCCAGCGGATATGGCATCTGGATGGAAGCGAACCAGGTCCTTGAATTCGAAATCAGCCGTGGTATGGATAATGCGACGAACGATGGACCACTGCTGTTCGGTGTAATGATGGCTCCCGGCCTCTTGATCAATTATCTGAAAGCTCGAGCGTTCAATGTCATCTGGTTTCATTGCATCAATTCCTTTTGTTTCGATATGTCAGACAGTTTTCCACGAAGCACCTGGCGACATCCGGCTGACTGCCAAAGTGCAGATGATTGTAGCTGCCCAGGGTATGGTTGATTAAATACCCTTCCGGCGTCTTATCTATTCCCGACCTATCCGTGATTGAAAAAACGGTTGCGACATCCTTCGAAAGGTTGGATAGTTCGGAATAATGAAACTCATGCCCCCGGATGGTCAACCCCGCATTTCCGATAACGGTATTGTGGGATAGCGTAATTTCGCGATACCCGAGAGCCTTGAGTCGTGTAAACATTCTGGTGGTGAAAGGAAAGCAACCGCTCATTGGATATCTATTATTATTAAGATCAATCAATTCCTCACACAAATACATGAAACCACCGCACTCACCATAAATCGGCATGCCGTCGGCGCTCTTTTTTTTAACCCGGTTTTTCAGGGCTACGTTTTCGGCCAGTTTTTCGGCAAATAGTTCCGGATATCCGCCGCCCAAATAGAGACCATCTATATCTTGCGGCAGATCTTGCTCGACTATCGGTGAAAAAAAGACCAGTTCTGCGCCCTGCTGTTTCAGCAAGTCCAGATTGTCCGCATAGTAAAAGCAAAAAGCATTGTCCCTTGCGACGGCGATACGCACCCTTTTTTCAATTTGGTTTTGCGGCCTTTCCTTGGTTTGACTGGAAAGGTCAGCGTCCGCCAAATTGTTTAATAGCGAATCCAGATCGATGCTTTTTTCGATAAGATCAGCTAGCTGATCGATGTTTTTCTCCGCAAGCGGATGATCTTCCTGGGTGACAAGGCCCAGGTGCCGTTCCGGAATGGCAATGGCGGTGTTGCGAAGGATGCCTCCCAAACAGGGCATCTCAATGCGATCCTGCACCGCCTCTGTTAGATATTGCAGATGCCGAGTACTGCCCAGATGGTTGAAAATGACACCGGCATATGTCAGTTCCGCATCAAAATGTTCAAAACCCATCACAACGGCAGCGGCACTGCGGGCCATACTTGCAGCATCCACCAGCAGGATCACCGGAAGGCCCAGCCATTTGGCGATTTGAGCGGTCGAACCGGCTTCACTTTTGCCGTCGTATCCGTCAAACAGACCCATCACACCTTCAACAACGGCAATGTCAGCGTCTTTCATGCCGTTTGCGAAAACATTCAAATTGAAATTTCGAGATAACATCCATCCATCTAAGTTTCTACAGTCAACACCGGCAATCCTGCTGTGGTGGCCGGGGTCAATAAAGTCCGGGCCCACTTTAAATGGTGCGACTTTCAAGCCCCGCTTGACCAGAGCTGCCATCAATCCGAGGCTTACGGTGGTTTTTCCACAACCGCTTTTGGTACCGGCTACGACGATTCCTTTCATTTAACCCTCAACTTTCTTGATCATTGGGTTTCCGCATTATAATTTTGTTCGCGGTTTCGTTAAATACATCCGGGTACAGAATCTTACCGATTTCATAAATCCCTTCCAACAGTCTTAAGGTGGGTCGAGAAACGATTTGTTCGTCGATGATAAATACTTGATCGTTGTCAACCGCCTTGATGATATTAAAACCGGGTTCGGCTTTAATCATCGAAACCGTAGGACGATTCATGGCACCGGATTGGGCCAGATAGACATCAATCTGTGCGGCGTGTGACAGGATGCGCTCTTTGCCGTAACGAGCAATATTGGTGTTTCTGACCGGCTTGGCATCCCCGGCGACATTGACTCCGCCGGCGGTCACCAAGGCAAATATGGCCATGGAATCGGGTGAAAATGTTTTCATCTTATTATGGATGGATTCAAAATAGACCTTCTTTTTCACCTCAATTGAGGCTCCAATGGCTTTAAAATTCGAGGATATAGTTTGAAAACGAGATACCATTTCATAAGCCTGGGTCTGTCTACCGGTTAAAACACCGAGAATTTTCCAGTACTCATACATCTCGCTGACGTTTGCCGGCTGCAAGGAGACAACCGTGATGCCGCTATTTTCTAATTGGGTGACAAATTGCGGATGCCCCCGATCGATCATGGGGCGGACCAACACCAGATCCGGACGGGCGGCCATAAACTTCTCGGGATCATCGTGATAGGAGTACACCGGTTTGGTCAAGGCCTGTGGGGGATAACTTTCATGGCGCGAAACACCAATGATTTCCTTGTCGAGTCCCAGGCTGAAAAGATTTTCCGTGTGAGCGCCGTAAAGGGAAATTATCTGTTGATACGGTTTGTCGACCACGATCTTTCGGCCGGATTGATCGATCACCATATTTACGTTATCAGCGCGCAATTGACTGTTTGCCGTCAATAGGACGAACGCGATATAAGATAGAATGATAACGATCCCCAACCGGAATTGATGGTTTTTGGTTAGTGATTTTTTTTTCATATACTATTTTTTGAAAACCACCTGCAAAGAATCGGAGTAGGATTCTGAATATACCTTTGCGTCAATGTTGAATATCTGGCGGATCGTCTCTGAATTCAGCACATCTTTCGTGGCACCGTGGACGGCAATACGGCCCCTGGACATAAAAACCAGGTCATCGCAATAGACCGCCGCCAGGTTGATATCCTGCATAACGGAAATAATCGTTCTGTCCTGCCGCTTCATGCGCTCGGCGGAGATGTTTAAAAGGCTGATAGAATGGTTGATATCAAGGTTCGATGTCGCCTCGTCCAAAATCAGCACATTCGTATCCTGGGCCAGGGCCCGGGCGAAAACGACCCGCTGTCTTTCGCCCCCGCTGAGTTGGGTAATAAACCGATCCGTGTAATCACTCACCCCGGTTTTTTCCATTATTTCCCCCACAATAGTGATATCTTCAGTGGTGGGCGTGGAAAATCTGGGTATATGCGGATACCGTCCCATCATCACCACTTCCTTAACGGTAAAAGGAAAGTTAATATAAAAATTCTGGGGGACCAACGCAATTTCTTTAGATAATTCTTTTATCGAATATGATCCGAGATCTTTACCGTTATAGGCGATCCCGCCGCTCGTGGGCTGCCGATGTTTGGCAAGCAGATCCAACAACGTCGTTTTGCCGCAGCCGTTGGGACCGATAATGCCACAGAACCTACCCGGAGCAAATGAAATGGAGATATCATCGATGACCGCTTTTTCCGAATAGGAGAAGCTAACACCGTTAAGTTCAAATGGCATGGTTACAATACCCGTCGAGTTCTTTGTTGCTTACGAAAAATATAGCAGAAAAAGGGTCCCCCGATGAGGGCTGTCAGCACGCCGATGGGGATTTCAGACGGCAAAACAGCCCGCGTGATGGTGTCGGCGGTCAGCAATAATATGGCCCCAGCCAAAAGAGACATGGGAATCAGCCGCCGGTTGTCCGGTCCGGTCAGCAGTCTCATCATATGGGGAACCAAAAGCCCCACAAAACCGATGATCCCCGACACGGACACGCATATCGCCGCGACCAAAGATGCCGTTACCAGCAGGAAGATGGTTGTTCTTCTGGTATCCACGCCTAACGACGATGCGGTCCGATGTCCCAATGACAACAGGTTCATGTCCCGTGCAAAAAACATAAAGGCTAAAAAGCCGATTAGAATAAACAGGAACGTAATACCAACATCGCTCCAGGTTTTCGACCCAAAACTTCCCATTAACCAGAAAATGATGACGGCAACCTGTTCGTCGGCGACATACTTCAAAAAACTGATACCGGCCGATAAAATGGCGGCCACGATGATCCCGGAAAGGATCAGGTTGTTCGATGAAAGTCCACCGCTGGAAGATGAAAGATAAACAACAAACAACAAGGTTACGACAGCGCCGACAAATGCAAACAACGGGACCGAGTATGACCCCATCATCCCGATATTAAATAAAATTGCCAGCGACGCCCCAAAGGCCGCACCGGCAGAGACACCCAGCGTATAGGGATCGGCCAGCGGATTTAACAATATACCCTGGAACACCACACCGGAGATTGCCAATCCTGCGCCGACGATGGCGGCCGATAAAATCCGGGGTAGGCGTACATCCATCACCACCACTGGGAAAATCGAATCCAGGCCCTCGAGAAGATTTAATTGCCCGCTCAGTTTTGCAAAAACAATCTTTATCACAGTTGCCGGGGGCAGCTGTATATATCCCATACCGGTTGAGATAACAATCACCGCACCCAGACAAACCGACAGCAGGACAAATTGAAGTGCCGCTGCTTGCTGCAGCCTTTTTTTGAATCGGCCTTTTTTTGGAATTTTTTGCAGTGACATTTGTACGCTTCAACAAAAAAACCCTTCAAGCGTTATCGGCTTGAAGGGTTGCACCCAGTTTTCTTCGCCCTTCTGTGTCTGTTCCCCTAACTCTGTCCTAACGCAGAGCTATAGCGATCCGTTCAGGCAGGTCTTCTGGCTTCCCCGCTCTTCCAGCAGCCTTCCCATCCCGATCAATCGAAACAGTGGCATATGGTCACTGAAAGAGTTCCCTTTTCGTTCAAAACGAAAAGAGCGGGGTTACAGCGGCGGGACCACTCCCGATTTACACGGGATTCCCTATTAAGCCTTTGAGGCACCCTTATGGTTTATTATGCAAGTTAGAAATGATTGTCAATAGAGGATTGAAACTATAAACGGATATATTTTTCAAAGGTAAGGCACATGACTGGCATTTTGAAGCTTGCCATCAATGAAAGGAGCTTATTTTAGTCGGCGTTTAGAACCTAGATAGTTTCCATCCACAAATGGTCTTTTATGGACGGGCACTAGATAGGGTGGGATGAGGTTCATCAATCAATATGATAAAAATTAATTCCCTGTAATTCAATTATAATCTTAAATATGCTCGCCGGACTTTTTGGATTCATCTTTGAGCCGCTGGGACTCCATGATCAGGTTCATGAGACTGACGTTTATCCGCTTGACAACCTTATCATCGGAAAAATTTTTTAAGCGGATGCTTGCATTATCGAGAGCAAGTAACTTAAAAGCGGCCTCTTCCCCGTGGAGACCGCCGCAAACGGCATCATACAGCTCACCGTCTTTGAAATAAAAAAGCCCTTTTTCGCTCCCGGTCGAGCTTATTTCCAGAAAGCAGGTTTTCTCCTCCATTTGGATCAGTTGCAGGAAATTGGCAACCGATATCCCTTTTAAGGTCCCATCCGGGGTATCCTGTTTCAGGGCCTGAATGATGGCGTTGGCAAGGTCATCGATTAAAAAGGGTTTGTTGAAGATACGCACCGTACTTTTTGAGAGCTTATTTTTTATTTCCGATGTACCGTATGCTGTCATAACGAAACAGGGGGTTTCAGGATAGTTTTCTTTGATGTGAGCTAATAATTCGAGGCCATCAATCTTGGGCATTACAATATCGGTTATCACCACGGAAATAGAATTCTGCTGCAAAACTTCCATGGCTTCGGCACCGTCGTAGGCAAGTACGATCTCGAATTTATCCTCGTACTCTTGAAGCCTATTCCACAAAATCCGTTGAACCTTTAAATCATCATCTACAATTAGAACTTTATCCATGTCTATCAGTCGAAATTGTCAATGGTCTGATATAGTGCAGGATCATCTTACTGTTGTTCAGAGACAACAATCACGATTCTCTTCTTTCTTCGTTCTGTTTTAATGCACAGACGCATAACCACAAATTACGCAGCCGCTAAGGTCATCAGTAGGATAAAAGCAACAAATGTGCCAAAAATAAAGACAGACGCTTTCGCAAGCCGGCGCCAGACGATCGTATGGTGAACCTGCAGACAATCGGCTTTACTTTGGGCCTCAGAGGTCAACTTATCGAAGACCCCATGAACATGTGTCAATTAATCGGCGAAAGTCAATAGAATGACATGGACCTGTTTGATAAATACAAAGGCAAGATGTTCAGCTCCGACGAATACCTGACCAAACCCTTCGATCCCTGTGATCTGGTGATAAAGATCGGTAAATTTCTGCCCCGCTGATGCATTGGCCGGTCAGAATCAAATTATTGGAATCAAATTTTTTCTTAATACAGAGCCCGAACTAAAGTTTGCGAAACAAACGGCGAATATAACTTGCGAGAGGTTAGATTCCGGTAACATCAAGGAAAATAAATTTATGAACAAATCGTATAAGCTTCTAATTGTGGATGATTCCAAAATGATGCGTAATGCCATTCGCGGAATTTTTGCAACCGATGACCGCATCCAGGTGGCAGGTGAGGCCGCCGACGGTGAGGCAGCCCTGGAAATCATTCCCCAAATCGATCCCGATGTCCTCACCATGGATGTCAACATGCCGGTGATGGACGGGTTGACCACCCTGAAGCACATGATGATTGAAACCCCCAAGCCCACCGTGATGGTTAGCACCCTTACTCAGGAAGGGGCCTCAGTGACCTTTGACGCCTTGAAGTTCGGTGCGGTCGATTTTGTTTCCAAGCCGTCCAAGCTGGATGAAAGCAAACTGGAGGGACAGGAAGAAACCGTGGCTAGAAAAGTGGCCCTGGCAGCCCAAGTCGAGATTGAAGCCATTCGATATATCAGGGATGTTCCCATGGGTAAATCGTCCGGACCCAGCGGGCAGGTCGCTTGCGACCGTTTTATCGCCATGGGGGCGGCGGAGGGTGGCTACGGCGCCCTTTTAAAGGTCGTGCCCTACCTACGCTCCGAATTGCCAGCGGCTTACCTGGCCGTAATTCACGATGCTTCGCAGCACGTGGATGCCTTCGCCCGTTATCTGGACAATTCCAGTTCCATCAGGGTCAAACGGGCGATCGACGGCCTGCCGCTCGAAGGGGGTATTTGTTACCTGGGGGCTGGTGAAGAATATATCACCATTCAGTCACTCAACAGCGGCCTATTTTTGCAGGTCCAACCCGCTCCTTTTAAATCGATGTCAGAGCGCAGAGGCTCAACCAACATGCTGATGTTCTCAGCGGCCGAGGTTATGGGCAACCGTGCAATCGGCATTGTTTTATCCGGCTCCGGTGATGACGGCGCCGAAGGGATGGCGGAGATTATCAGAAGCGGAGGCAAGGCCCTCATTCAGGATCCCAAAACCTGTCTGTACAAGGAAATGGCCAAATCAACACTGGAGAAATGCGATCCGGACTGTGTTATTCCCGACATAAGAATCGCATCAGCGATTAATAATTTTTTGTTTAACGGTGATGGTATTCACAAAAGGGGTGATTAACCATCGGGGCGCCGTAATTCCGGTTAATATTCGTTTACAACTACGTATTTATAGAAAAGGAAAATGGAAATGCAAAAACTGAGTAATAAATTGACAGTACTCGCGGCAGTATTGTTATTTTTTGTGATCAGCCTACCGCTTGCTTCTTTTGCAAATGGAAATAAGGTGAAGATTGCCCTAAACTACCCAAGGACCGGGCCTTACTACAAACAAGGTATTGATCAGTGGCGCGCGGCCGAGATGGCCCGTATTGAGATTAACAACAGCGGTGGCATCCTGGGCAAGAAAGTCGAATTTAAATGGTACGACTCCAAGTCCAAGGTAGATGTCACTATCAAAAACGTGACCGATGCCATCGATCGCAAAGGCGTCAAAATGGTGTTTGGCGGATCGGCCAGCAGCGTTGCCGTCGCCGCTGCAAAGATTTGTCAGGAAAAAGGAATTCCCTTTTTCGGCACCCTCACCTATTCCACCGCGACAACCGGCAAGGAAGGAAGACGACATACCTTTCGCGAGTGCTACAATGCCTGGATGGGTGCTAAAGCTATGGCTTCTTATTTGAAGAGTCGATTTGGTGGCAAAAAATATTTTTACATAACTGCCGACTATACCTGGGGCTGGACCACCGAATCTTCTTTAAGAAAGTTCAGCGATACGGAAGATAAAACGACCCACAAAGGTATCTTGACGCCATTTCCAACGGCTAAGAAAGAAGATTTCTCAAACGCTCTCAGGCTGGCCAAAAAGGCAAGGCCGGATGTTCTAGTACTGGTTCTCTTCGGCAAAGACATGTCCACCGCGATTCGACTTGCCACTGCAATGGGTCTGAAAAATAGCATGCAGATCGTGGTGCCCAACCTTACCATTGGCATGGCCGAAACCAGCACCCCTAAAGCCATGGAGGGCGTCATCGGAGCGCTTCCCTGGACCTGGCGAGTTCCATACAAGTACAACTACCCTCGGGGCAAAGCGTTTGTCGAAAAATTCGTAGAAAGATATAACCGCTACCCCAGCACATCAGGCGCTTCAGCTTATACAATTATGTATGAATACAAAGCGGCGGTAGAAAGAGCCGGTACCTTTGATTCCGCTGCCGTGATCAAAGCGCTCGAGGGGCATGAATACCAGCTATTGAAAGACAGACAGGTGTGGCGCGACTTCGATCACCAGTCGGTGCAAACGGTATATGCTGTCAAATGCAAGCCGGAACCCATTGTACTCAAAGATAAGTACAACCAAGATTATTTCGAAATACTGAGCAGTATCCCGGGAGATAAGGCGGTGCGCACTCGTGCGGAATGGAATGCGGTAAGAGAAGCGGCCGGCAAACCTACCCATTTGGAAAAATTACCCGGGGAATGATTCACTTTTTAACTCAAATTGCATGTTGTACATGAAGCGCCCGAACCGTCGCAAGAATGAAAAGACGTATTTGGCCAACCTGAATGTCTAAAAAATTTATAAATAATCGTAAAAAGGGAGTTGGTTATGTTTAAAAATTTGAGCTTTAAAAATCTAAAACTGAGAACAAAGATGCTCGTTTACATTTTATCTGTGACGACCATCGCCTTTGCCGCCACGATTACCCTTGTAACCGTCAGGGCCAGAAACTATGCAGAAACCGAGGCACTAGACAAGGCAAAGCAGATCAGTCAACGATACGCCGGTAAGGTTAAGGCTGAACTTGAAGTTGCTATGGACACGGCTCGCGCCA
>JASFFJ010000156.1:0-12308 GCA_050124355.1 Desulfobacterales bacterium
CAACTGTCTCAGATAATCGACGAATTCTATGAAGACCATTCTGATTCAGATGAGATTGCCGGATCCCAAGACGATAACTTCCTGCCATCGACGACGACACATGGTTTAAAAAAACCTTTAGATGATACGCACCTTTCAAAAACAACAGGTGATGTATTGAATAGAAATCAGGGTTTCGAGGGAAGACATGGGCAGCCAGACCCTGAGCAACGACAGGAAATTGACCGTGATTTAAAAGACGAATTTGGGTCACAGCCAGGTTCTTCTTCTGCTGCGGGCAGTGCGCCATCTGACGGGAAGAAAAAACCGAAAGATGAACTAACAAAATCCTCAGGTATTGGAACCCAAGATAAAATGAAATCATCGCAAGGCAATAATTATCTGATTCAGATTCGATCTTTAACCGCCATTGGTGACGCTAAACTAGAAGAAAAGGATATTATTCGTTCTTACCGAAAAGAAATTGAAGGTATTCTCCAAAAAGAAGAGATACCTTTAAATTATCGCGGGTACATAAAGAACTATTTTATTTCGATCGGATTAAAAGCAGATAGAAATGCCGATGGACTTAATTAAACAAGTATATTCCATCAAAAGTAATTTTGATACGGTTATCAGTGAGCTATCAAAAATCATTGTGGGACAGGATGTATTAATCAAGCATCTCTTCACCTGTCTTTTATGTGGCAGCCATGCCTTGATAGAGGGGGTTCCGGGACTGGGCAAAACGCTCATTGTTCGCTCATTGAGCAAAATTCTGGATCTCAAGTATTCACGTATCCAATTTACGCCCGATTTGATGCCGGCAGACATCCTTGGCACAAATATCGTCAAAGAGGATAGCAATGGAAGTCGCTATTTTGAATTTTACAAAGGACCGATATTCGGGCAGCTCATTCTTGCCGATGAAATCAATCGCGCCAGTCCCAAAACCCAGTCTGCCCTCCTGGAGGCCATGCAAGAAGACAAAGTTACGGTTTTTGGCACACAATATCCTTTAAATCTTCCGTTTATGGTACTTGCGACGCAAAATCCGATAGAAATGGAAGGCACCTACCCACTCCCGGAAGCCCAGTTAGACCGGTTTTTTTTCAAACTTAGGGTTAGCTACCCAGATCATCAAGAACTTCAAACAATTATCGATAAAACCACTGAAGACTATCAGTATGAGTTAAAGCGTGTCATTGGTGCAGACGAAATTCTTGAGATGAGATCAATTGTTAAGCTGGTACCCATTGCCACACATGTAAAAGACTATGCCATCCGGCTGACGTTGGCCAGCCATCCCGACAATGCGAATGCCTCAGAGCAAACGAAGGAATATGTCCTCTTCGGAGCCAGTCCCAGGGGTGCACAAAGTCTGATTTTAGCTGCAAAAGTGTCCGCGCTGCTAGACGGACGCTACAATGTATCGATTGAAGATATCAACGATGTTGCCAAGCCGGCCCTGCGACATCGCATCGATTTAAATATCAGAGGCGAGACAGAGGGCATTGATTTGGATGATATTATCGATGAGATCATCAGCAAGGTTCAAGGGTAATGGGGTACTGACAAGGAGGATACTATGAAAAACATCCAATGCTTCAAGCTTCGATATATAAGTTCCCAAATTCCAAGCACCAAATCACAAATAAATCTCAAATTCCAATGCTCAATGGCAAAAACATGTTTTGAATTTTGGTCATTGTTATTTGTTTGATATTTGTTATTTGGGATTTGTTATTTGGAGTCTCCAGGAACCTAAACACCATAGCTGACAATTCGAAAAGATCTGTATAGTAGAACCCTCTAAACCAACAAAATATCTGGAGCATAGAGATGACCGATCACCTCCACTCTTTTCTGGATGATGAGTTTTTAAAAAAACTGGAAAAACTTAAGGTAATTGCCAGAAAAAGCACGCGGAATTCCAGAAGGGGAGAACATCGCTCCTGGCAAAGCGGAGAGGGATTAGAATTTTTAGACTATAGGAAATACCACACCGGCGATGACTTGCGTTATGTGGATTGGAGTGTTTATGGACGCCTTGATAAGCTTTTTGTCAAACTGTTTCACGCTGAAAAAGGTCAGACGGCTCACCTTCTGCTCGACACAAGTATGTCGATGGGGACCGGAAATCCGTCTAAGGATATCACTGCCAAAAAAATTGCTGCGGCGATAAGTTATATCTGTTTATCCAATTTGGATAAAACCGGTTTGATGGCGTTTGCCGATAAAATTGTTGCCATAAAGACACCGGCTCGAGGCAAACAGCAATACCCGGAGGTACTTAAATTCTTTTTATCTCTCAGCCCCTTTGATTTAACCAACCTAAATGGGTGCCTGGCGGAATATGCATCGATTTGCAGAAATTCCGGGATTGCCATCATTATTAGTGATTTCTTGGATCCCAAAGGTTATGAAGATGGCCTGAAAGCGTTGGCTTACAGAGATTTCGATATCAATTTAATTCAAGTGATGAGCCGTGAAGAACTCTTTTGGTCTAAAACCGGAAATCTTATGCTGAACGAGGTTGAGACCGCAGAAAAAAAGGTGATCTTTGTGGACAAGCGTTTGCTGGCGCTTTACCAAAATAAAATCGATGGCTTTATATCCAAGATTAAACGCTATTGCAGTCATTGCGGTATTAACTACTTTCTATGCGATACGGGTGTTCATTTTGAAGATCTTTTAACGGAATACTTATCAAAGGGTAGCCTGTTTCGATAAATAAATTTGGAACCGTTCACAGGTTTAGAGGTTCAGGGTTCAAAGGTTAATGATTAACCGAAAAATGGTAACACTGAACGGCGAACCCTGAACCTTTAAACGACTATTATAATTTATATCCTAACCTCATGCAATTTCTAAACCCCGCAATGCTGGCAGTCTTGGGTCTGATCCCACTCCTCCTTCTTATCCACACCTTAAAGCCAAAACCACGACAAGTTGATGTAACGACCCTTTTTTTGTGGCAGGAAGTATTAAGGGAAAGAAGCAGCCAGTTGACCTTCGATCGCCTTAGAAAGAATTTGCCGCTTTTATTTCAGATCGTCATTGTGCTCATAACTGCTCTGGCATTGGCGAAACCGATCTGGACACATGACACTTCCAAGAAAGGAAATATGATTCTTGTCATCGATACAAGCGCCAGCATGAAAACGACATCAGGCCTGGGCACACGCTTTGACGTGGCCGGCGAAAAGGCGATTGAATTGATAGATCAGCTTGATGCAGATCAAAAGGTCCTTATCGTGGAGGCCGGAAGCAAGCCAGTCGTCAAATCCGGGTTCTTAGATAATTCAAATCAGGCAAAAAGCATTGTCAAAAGGCTCAGCCCTTCAGATGCCTCAGCAGCGTTGGAAGAGGCTATTTACCTGGCCCTTTCCTTTGTCGATCCCACGAATGCCGATACCCTTTATCTAATTACCGATGGCGCCGGCGGAGATTTCTCTGCCCTGGTTGAAACTCATCCTAATATCAAACCGATTATTATTACCGGTGGAAACCACAATATCGGGATCACCCAATTTGAATTTCGCCAGGAACGCGATCACAGTGATCGATATGAAATTATGCTCGAGATTAAAAATTTCAATCCGGCCCGGAGCGAATGCCCCGTCCTTCTGGCGATTGACAATGCCATTATATTCGACAACGCCATCACATTTGACGCTTACGAGAAAAAATTGCTGATTTTCCCTTATTCGGGGCTTATTACCGGCATCGCCAAAGCGATTCTTGAAATTGATGACGATTTTACGGTTGATAACCACGCTTTTTTATCTTTGAATGCATCCAAAGACATATGGGTTTTGTTGGTTTCAAAAGGAAACCATTTTTTAAAAAAACTATTGGAAGTATATCCGAATTTTAAAGTCAATTCAGTTCAAGAAATCATATCATCTTCCTGGACTGAACAGACGCTGAGACATGACATTGTGATTGTCGACCGCATGGATTTTCCTGAAACGGCGAAGGGAAATTTTCTTCTGATTGACGCCTATTCGCCTTCAATACCCATAAAAAAAACCGGCCAGGTCCGATTTCCGGAAAATCTCGATTGGAATCGCAAAAGCCCTCTGATGTCAAACCTAAGTTTGGCCGGTTTGATTGTCGAACAAGGTTCCAGGCTTCAGGTAGATAAGCGGTTGCAGCCGGTGATTGAATCAACCCAAACCGGCCTGATGTATACTTATGAGGAAAACAGTTTGCGCGCAGTTATCTTGGGCTTTGATCTAGCGAAGTCTGATCTTCCCCTAAAAGTTGCTTTTCCGGTGATGATGAGCAATATTTTCAACTGGCTAAATCCTCAAAAACTCGAATTTTCAACCCTGAAAACCCGCGCCGGAGAGCCTTTTGATGTTTACTTGGATCCAGAAACCACTGTGTTTTATACGCGTGCGCCACAAGAAAAATGGGAGAAGCACCTGGCGACAATGAATCCCTTCAGATATACCCACACCCGCAAAGTCGGTATCTATACCATCGCTGAAAATGACAAACAGCGATATTTTACCGTAAATCTCACCGATGAATTCGAATCGGATATAAATACCGCACCCGATCTGCAAGTTCCCGAAATATCCAATGCGCCATTGATTGCGGAAGAAATTTCCGTTCAGCAACCCTTGTGGACGTTTTTTCTCTTGTTGGGCTGTGGGCTGATGGTTGTGGAATGGTATATATGGATATATCTCTAAACAAACCGATTTTCCTTGTGCTTTGGCTTTTGATTCCGGTGATTTTAATAATGATGAGCCGGTCATCTGCCAAAGGGATATGGTCCAGACAAAAATTGGTCGTCAGCGGTCTTCGATCTTTGCTCATCATCATCTTAGGACTTGCCGTTGCCGATCCTCAACTTATGAAGTTTTCCAATCAGGTCAATGTTTTTTTCTGTTTGGATGTTTCGGATAGTATTCCCAGAGAGCAAAAGATGGCCGCCGAAGCATTTATGAAAAAGACCGTTGCTGAAATGAAAGGCGAAGATCAAGCCGGTTTGATCGTCTTCGGAAAGCGTCCATCTGTAGAGCTATCCTTAAGAACGAACTTTGATCCCCCAACCATCAGATCGGATGTCAATTCAAACCACACCAGTATTTACAATGCACTGCAGCTTGCCATCGGAAAACTCCCCCAGAAGGGAACGAATAAAATCGTGATATTTACGGATGGTAATGAAACTCAGCAACACTCGTTGGATATGGCCTATCTGGCCGGCTCTCTTGGAATTGAAATTTACCCAGTGCCGCTAGCCTCCTGGTTTGGTACAAATGAAGTCTATATTAAGACCTTAGAAACCCCGCCACATGCTGCCCTGGAAACCCCCTTTGAAATCCGCTTGGTGGTGATCAGCGCCACCGAAAATCAAGGTCAACTTGTTTTGTTGCGGAATGATAAAATACTGGTTCAACAAGCCATCATACTGGATGCCGGGATAAATTTGCTCTCATTTGCCGATACCCTCGCTGCACCCGGTCTTTATCTATTCAAAGCCATCCTAAATTTTTCCGAAGATACGTTTTTTCAAAACAATGAAGGGCTATCCTTTACTAAGGGGACCCAGAAATCGGGAATCTTATATTTAACTGATGAAAGCGGCGGTTCAAAAAATTTAATCCAATCGCTGAGGGTGCAAGGTCTGGACATTGATCAAAAGCAGATACAGGATATCGGGGGCAGCATCCAAGGGTTTGTCAACTATAATGCGATCATTCTTGACAATATCTCGGCTCGCTCGATTTCGTTTCCCACAATGGAGCAGATTGAAAAATATGTAAAGGATATGGGCGGAGGTTTGATCATGATCGGCGGCGATAAAAGTTTTGGCGCGGGGAATTACAAAAAAACACCCATCGAGAAAACGCTGCCGGTGTTTATGGATGTGCCGACCGACGTTCAACTATCCGAGTTGGTACTTATTTTTGTTCTTGATAAATCATCCAGTATGGCAACCAGTTATAAGGACAAAACCAAACTTGAAATGGCGAAGGTCGCCGCATTTTCCGCGATTGAGATGTTAAACCCCATAGACAGCGTCGGTGTTGTGACGTTTGATACGGAATTTGAGTGGATTGTTCCTTTAACCAAAGCAATTGAGCGGCAGATGATCGCCGACAAACTATCCCAGGTAATGGAAGGCGGCGGGACTGATTTATACCCGGCATTGGAAGATGCATCTAGAGTACTCAACCGGATTACATCCAAAAGAAAGCACGTTATCGTTCTTTCTGACGGGGAAACCGAAGAAGCTGATTTTAAATCTCTGGTTCAATCCATGAATACATCCGGAATTTCTATTTCAACCGTCGCCGTTGGAAAGGGTTCACATGTCGAATTAATGACGTCTATGGCCGAATGGGGCCAGGGGAGGGCCTATTTTACGGATGATCCAAGCAGCATACCAAAAATATTTACCGGGGAGACCAGAATAATAACCCAGAGAGTCATCACCGAAAAGACGGTGCAACCTTTTTTAAGAAACCCTCATGAAATGCTTCAAGGCATTGAAATTGTCGATCTGCCGCTGGTTTATGGTCAGGTGGTCACGTATCCCAAAGCAGGTGCCAATGTGTCAATTGAAACCTCGCAAGGTCCGCTGTTGGCCGCTTGGCAGTATGGTCTTGGCCGCAGTATTGCATTCACATCCGATCTTTCAAGTCGTTGGGGAAAAGACTGGGTGTTATGGGATCATTACGGCCGGTTCGCATCTCAAATGGTAAAATGGGTGCAACGCAAAGAAGCTCAAAACAGTATGTCCGCAACCATTGATCGGCAGGGAGAAAAGGGAACGTTTAGGGTGGATATTACCTCCGATGATCGTGGTTTTGTGAACCATCTTGATTTGAACGTTAATGTGCTGTTGCCATCCGGTCAAAACCGGACCGTTTCGATGAACCAAACAGCCCCTGGACGGTATCAATGTTTATTTCCAGCAGAAGAAATTGGTGCTTACTTCTTTAGTATTTTTGACAATCAGAGCCTTTCTGCTAGCCCTCCCCAGGTATTCGGATTTGGTATCCCTTACACGGAAGAATTCAACCGCACCGGTGTGAATATGAAATTAATGGAGGACCTGGCCTTGGCGACCAATGGCAGCGTCCTTTCCATCGACCGCATTCCCCATGACCTGTATAAAGCGACATCTAATTCGAAGCGATCCGGGACGCCGCTTTGGCCCTATCTGGCTCTCGTGTTTTTACTATTACTCGTGATAGATGTGGCCGCCAGGAAGCTGTTTGCTTTCGGTGGGAATTGAACTGAAGGCATCCCCCGACGTCTGGCAAAAATTTTGCGGCGGGTGGGCCCTGCCCACATTCGGATTTTCAATTTATACAAAACGGAAAAATCTGATATTGACATCGTGTCGAATTAATATATTAATAACATTTTGGATTATAAGGATTTACAAATAAGCGACCGGTTGATTGTCTGAACAAAGGCATAACAAGTATAAATCCGGTTCGCCGAAATTAAGTCTAACCCTAATATTTAGAGGGCTATCAGATGGATCTCAAGATCTTGGAACATACACCGCCGTGGGAGTGGCCGCAGGATGCCGGCCCATATTTTCTTAAAATACTCAGTGATGATCAGATTGGTGAATCAGACCGTTGCCTTGCGGCGGAGTTGGCCGGTGATTTTACCGTCATCAGCGACGAAATTGCTCATGCGTTGCTTGCAATTACCGGCAATCCCAATGAATCAGAAAAATTGCGGGCTATTTCGGTGATTTCTTTGGGGACAGCCCTGGCTAATGCCGATATGATGGGATTTGAGGATCCAGACGATATCATTATTTCCGAAAAGACATTTATCGAGATCCAAGAGACACTGCACAAGCTCTTTGTGGATACCGATATTTCGACAGATGTGCGACGACGGATTCTGGAGGCCTCGGTGCGTGCACCTCAAGAATGGCATGGCGAGAATGTCCATGCGGCCTTCTCCAGTGATGAAGAGGCCTGGCGACTAACGGCAGTTTTTTGCATGCAATATATTCGCGGATTTGATGATCAGATTCTCGAAGCATTGAATGATAAAAATGCCGATATTCATTATCACGCCGTTTGCGCGGCGGGCAACTGGGCAGTGGATGCTGCCTGGCCGCATATCCGTGCGCTCGTCGATGGAGACGCCACCGACAAGCCGTTGTTGCTTGCAGCGATCGACGCGGTGGTCAATATCCGCCCTCGGGAGGCGGCGGAAGTTCTTGGCGATTTTATCAACGATGATGATCAAGAGGTCGTCGATGCGGTTTACGAGGCCTTGGCGATGGCGGAGGCCTTAAACGAACTCGATGATGAAGACGAGGACGATGAAATCCTCAAGTAATTTTTGATCGTAAAAATCAGATAACGATTTTTTAACGCCCGGCTTTCCGGACGTTGAGGGTCGTAAGTAAAGAATTGCATAACCATGAAATTCGAATTTGCGACAGCCACTCAAATTATTTTTGGCGCCGGAACCGCCAGGACCATCGGTAACTACGCTGCAACCCTGGGACAGCGTGCGATGGTCGTCAGCGGCCGCAGCTCAGCCAGGTATGACATTATACGGAAACAGCTGGAAAAGCAGGGCATTGCGTCAATTCACTTCAGCGTGCGGGCTGAACCGACCACGGAAACGGCCTTAGCGGGTGTTCAAAGAGCGCGTCAAGCGGCCTGCGATTGTGTGATTGGGATAGGCGGCGGCAGCGTTATCGATGCCGGTAAGGTCATTGCCGCTCTTTTAACCAACCGGGGGGCCTTATCCGATTATCTGGAAGTCATCGGCAAGGGCCGGCCCTTGGAAAAGATGTCGGCCCCCTATATGGCCATTCCGACAACAGCAGGAACGGGCGCCGAGGTGACACGCAATTCCGTGCTAGAATCGCGGGAACACCGGGTAAAAGTGAGTATGCGAAGTCCGCTGATGCTCCCAAGATGGGCGATAGTTGATCCCGAACTGACCTATTCGGTGCCGCCCGATATTACCGCCAGCACCGGATTGGATGCCTTCACCCAACTTTTGGAAGCTTATGTCTCTCATCAAGCCAACCCCCTAACTGACGGAATTTGTCGTGAAGGTCTGGGACGTGCGGCGGGATCGTTGTTACCTGTTTTTGAGGATGGCAGCGATACCGTCGCTCGCGAAGCGATGAGCCTTGCAAGTCTTTTC
Organism: Desulfobacterales bacterium; assembly: GCA_050124355.1. GTDB lineage: Bacteria > Desulfobacterota > Desulfobacteria > Desulfobacterales > JAFDCJ01 > JAFDCJ01. Next base: position 9,145 of record JASFFJ010000156.1, read on the forward strand.
GGCGGATTGGCACTGGCAAATGCCAAACTTGGTGCCGTCCATGGCATTGCCGGGCCGTTGGGTGGCATGTTCAAGGCCGCCCATGGTGCGATTTGCGGTCGACTTCTTCCTTTTGTGATGGCAATGAACATCTCCGCGCTGCAACGCCGGGCTCCGGATTCGCCGTCATTGGCCCGCTACCAAGAGGTGGCTCGGATTGTGACGGGGAGAGCCAACGCCACGGCTGCCGATGGTATCAACTGGGTTCAGAAAACGTGTGCTGTGCTTAAATTGGCGCCACTGTCGGATTATGGAATAACACAAGCTGATTTTCCATCATCGATTGAAAAAGCCCAAAAGGCAAGCAGTATGAAAGGCAATCCCGTTCAGTTGACAGAATCGGAGTTGACGGAAATACTGCAGCAGGCGTTGTAGGTCAATCCGCCTAAAAATCAGCGACCACCAGCAGAGATGATCCCGGCCTTTTTTAGGGGCCACCCTCATACGTCCTTCTCTGCTGGTGGTCGCTGATTTCAGGATCCCGAAGAAACCGGTATTATCCCAATGTCGTGCAGAAAGGCTTCGATATCTTGCCAGAAAATTTTCCAGTCGGGCGGACAATCATTGTGACCGGCCTGGTACGTTACCAATTTACCCCGGCGAGATGCCCGATAGAGCGCTTGACCGTGGGAATAGGGGATGATGGTATCATTCCGGCCATGTATGATCAAAACGGGATTCTGATAATTTTGAACGGCCGTGAGATTATCAAAGGGATCTCGCACCAGAAATCCCGGCGCGAGATATCTTGATGTAAAAGCGCGTACCCGGGTAAAAGCGGACATGAGGACCAGGGCAGCCGAAGGTCGATGGGCTGTCAGCGCACAGACTGCGGCGCCGCCCAAAGAGCGTCCGAAAAAGATGATTCGGGACGAATCGGTGTCTTCTCGTGTCACCAACATATCATAGGCCGCCACAAAAGCATCGGTAATGCTTTTTTGCGACGGGCTTCCGGCGGAGCGTCCATAACCTGGATATTCCACCAGCAGCAGGCCGATTCCGATTTCTGAGAACCGTTTAAACGATTGCGGCCAGTAATCGATCAACTCACCATTGCCATGGCCGAAAATAACCGCCGGAGCCGGTCGCGAGGTATACTTCCGGTCCGGGGGCAGAAACCAGGCCTCGACCTTGCCTACCGGCGTATCCAGCCAAATTTCTTCTATTCCAGAAGAACCACCTTGCGGTTGGGGCGGTGAGGGAATCAGACTGCGGGGAAACAAGATCTGACGCTGCATAAAAAATAAAAAAATGCAATAAGCCGCGTAGCACACAAAGGTCCAGAATATAATTTTTAGCAACGCATTCATATTTCCTGCATCTCCCGGTTCGGATAATCCACAAATCGGCTCTTTTTGTCAAGAGATACGAATTTCACAAGGCAGAGGTCTCATCGAACAGCTGGTTCCCGGTGGCGGCGGGATAGCCGTTACAAGAATTACGACTTGTCTAAAAAAAGATACAAAATTGGGACTTGAACTGGCCTCCGAAACGTCGGATTCTGAGGTTTCCAAGGCCATTCGTATGGCCACAAAAGTGTTGTGTTAACTTCTGCAATCCTCTCGTAACATGCCGATTTTAATATTGAACACCCAGTCAAGCAAGAATTTGACCTCGATGTTTTCTGACCCGCTGGGCTTTTTCCACTAAAATATTGGAATAGTTATTGCATCCACCCCATGATCGGCTTGGAAATTTTGGCACGTGAATGGGCGGTGAATTGCGTTTACCCAACGGATTCTTTTTATGCCAGGGGCTTATTAATTGATCCTTTATTTTACAAGGGGCAATAGATAACTCGTTGTTCTACAGGACCGGTTAGGTTGATAACATACTAAAATTTATATGTATATTTTTCAAATATTATATTTACCGCTTGCCCTTTTATGAAATGCATTATAAAATTAATGTGTGGATTTTAGGTGATAATTGATAGCCGGAGGTCGAGATGCTCGAGTCAAGATATTTAAAAGACAACATAGAAAATCTTCAAAAACTTTTAGGAATTTCCGCCCTCAAGAATTTTGAAACGAAAAGTCTTCAAAAGCTTCTCAGATTAAGCCGAATCAGGGAATACGAAGACGGCGAAGTCATTATTCGGGAAGGGGACCTGGACCCGTGGCTTTATTTTTTACTCTCCGGAAAAATTCGAGTCTCCAAAGAAAACCTGGAAATTAATACCATTGATAAAAAAGGCGAAATTTTCGGCGAAATGAGAATCATTGATTTTATGCAACGATCCGCCTCGGTTGTTGCCGTCGGAAAAACCATTTGCCTTGCCGTTGACACCTCCGCTAAAAACAGGATTTCCGCTCAGGACCCGGAAGACGAGAAGTTGGACTTTTTGCTGTTGTTATATAAAATCTTTGCGGAATACATGTCGATCCGCCTGAGGGTTACTAACGAAGAGCTGATAACCGCAAAAAAGAAAATCAAACGTTTACTTGCCAAAATATGATCAGGACCCAATCCGTTGCCATTTCAAAAATATCTCCACTCCAATTCAGTTCCGGCCTGAATGGCACCATCCGTGAAACCGATGCAAACTGTGCGTCAACAAATAATTGAGCTATTGACCGAAGGGGAAATGGATGCCCGGGAAATATCACAGGCAGCAGGAATCAAGGAAAAAGAGGCGATCGAGCACCTTTCCCATGTAGCACGGACGTTGGCGGTCCAGGGTAAAAAACTGGCGATTCGTCCCGCCGAGTGTCTTCTGTGCGGTTATGTGTTTGAAAAGCGTCAGCGCTTCACCCGCCCCGGTCGCTGCCCGCGCTGTAAGAAATCACACCTGCAAAACCCGGTATTTTATATTTCACATCGCATCTAATCCTATATTTTTCTACCCTCTCGAATTTTAAGAAATAGTGATTAATTTCTGCATTGACAAAATTTAATTTGACCCATAAAGGAAAGCAGATTTACGATGACGATCTGGCTGGTATCCGCTATTTTGATAATAACCTTATATTTGCTGATCAGCGAAAAAATACCGGTAGATTTAACCGCCATCGGAATCATGGCGGTGCTAATGATCAGCCAAGTGCTCACTCCAGCCGAGGCCGTAGCAGGGTTTGCTCACCCGGCGGTAATTACCGTCGGCGCTATGTTTCTGGTTAGTAAAG
>JASFFJ010000157.1:0-12214 GCA_050124355.1 Desulfobacterales bacterium
CTCAGGATTATCAGAAAAATCTATATCCTTATCACGGAGTTTATCGACACGGTTCCAATCAGTCCGGTCAGTCTGGGATTTGTGAGAAGTATTTTTTCTCTTCATATTTTGTCGCCTTTCGTATTGAAATAATTCTTATTGAGTCTTCATTTTCCGTGTGTACAACCACAACGACCCTTCCTTCAAGAATCCCAAATGTGACAAACGCTCTTCTCCATAATCATAACGATCATCTTTGATAGTAAGAGTATAGCTGTCAAATATCATTGAGGCATTGATAAAATCTATTCCATGCTTTTTTATATTTAATTTGCGTTTTGTATCATCCCATTCGAAATTCACACAGATATTGTAGTTACATTTTGGCAATACGTCAAGAAAAAAATAGAATCAAACCTTGAATAGCAAATAACAGTCAAGGGCTCAGAGGGCTCAGGGTCAAGGTTTAAAGGTTCAGGATTAATAGCTGGGATGCTGAAAGGCTGTGAAGCAGGGGCGCTGGGGAGAAAATTAGAGGACTTGTTGATATTAATGAACTAAACCGCTCTTTGTGCCTAAACGGGATATGTAATTTAATAATTTACCGCAGAAATACGCAGATAGACGCAGACAAATTGCAAATATACTGAAAATAGCGACAGGTAAATTATACTTAACATTAATACCAGCCTAATATAAGATTACAATTTTAACCAATTAAATATCGTCAAGATCAGGGAGGATGAATCATGCCCAGAATACCACGGATGGTGATAAATGATGAAACCCCAGTATATCACGCCTGGTATGTGGAACCAAATTCACCTGTATCTCTCCGAACCATTCAAATCATCATATATATCGCTCTATAAATTCTCTTTTACAAATTGCTGTTCCACTGTCCTAATGTCCAGGACAGCGTTGGATGGGTTTCCGTTGGGTGACGTTGAACCCCAGTTAAATTCGCTACGCTCGTCTTCTGCAAAGAATTGAACGGGGTAAAAAAGATTTTATGCTGGATCTGATTCGACGTTATTCCACTCTGTATTTTGTTGAAATTTTAGGATTTTGCCTGATGGAAAACCACTTTCATTTTCTAGTGAAAATGTTTCCGGAGCACAAATTTACAGACGAAGACATTCAAAAACGTTATGAGGAATTTTATGGCGATGACGTGATGTTTGCGGCCGGCTGGATACCATCTTTGCGTGAAAAACTATCCAGTCTCTCCGAGTTTGTCCGTGAAATAAAAGTCGGCTTTGCCCGGTTTTACAACAAAAGGCATAACCGGCGCGGTTATTTTTGGGGAGATCGATTTAAGAGTGTGATTGTTGAAAAGGGCGAAACGCTAATAAACTGTCTGGCATACATTGATTTAAATCCCCTGCGTGCCGGTCTGGTGAAGCGTCCGGAAGATTACCGCTGGAATTCATTAGGTTATCATATACAGACGGACAATAAGGACAATTTTTTATCCCTTGATTTTGGATTGAAAGAATTTGAATTCGTGGATACCGAAGAGCGGCTGAAACGGTATCGCAGATATGTTTATGAAGCCGGGGCGATTAGCCGGCCCGACAAGATGCAGGCAAAGGTTATTGGTGACCGGATTTTTGAAAAGGAGCGTAAGCGGTCGTTTGAACTCAGCCGGAACGATCGATTCAGGTACCGCACGCGCTATTTTACGGATTCGGGGATCATCGGCTCTAAAGAATTTGTTTCAAACAATTACATGCGATTCAAGCATCACTTTAATTCAAAAAATGAAAAAAATCCGAAACCCGTCAAGGGATTATCCGGTATTTATTCTTTGAAGCGACTGTCGGAGTCAATCTAAAAGGATTCAACTCTTTACTATATCAAAATGCGACACGATACGCTATAGGCGCAAAATTTAGGCCTTTGGGTGAGGCTGGTGAGTTGACATCGGAGCATTGACAGAAAAATAGATATCTTCTATTATCATTCATAATTGTTCTTCTAATCGAATATTAGGGTCTTAAGTTATCTTGCTCCCGTCTTTTGAATGCCAAATATGAACAAGCGCAAATTGCTCGAAAAATTACTATCAGGATCAAGGAATATCAGATTCAATGAAGCGAAAGCTATTGCCGAAGCGTTCGGGTTCAGGCTGGATCGCATCTCTGGGAGTCACCATATTTTCTTACATCCTGATATACCTGAATTGGTAAATCTGCAAAATGTAAAAGGTAACGCTAAACCTTATCAGATTAAGCAATTATTTAAAATTATTGAGAAACATAATCTTCATATGGAGGATAGTTAATGAAAGACTATCATATTAACATTTTCTACAGCGATGAAGACGAAGGCTATATTGCAGACATTCCAGATTTAATTCATTGTTCCGCTTTTGGTGAAACTCCGGAGACCGCTCTTTCGGAAGCTATAAAAGCAAAAAATGCATGGATTGAATCGGCACGCAATAGCGGGAAGCCGATTCCAGATCCTCATTATCGACCTGTGATTTACCAGATTGCTTGAATTTTTCGGAAGAAGGGAGGAAAGATGTTAACGCCGGTGAAAAAGCTCTAGCATGTTGATGAATGAGCTTATTATCAGAGTACTATGTGATGTTCGAGCAAAGGCTATTGTTGACGGAGCTATTCTTTATTGCCAGACAATAGATAATCAAAATTCAGTTTTTTTTGCTGCAAAGGATATTTTATATAATAAACTCGCCATAAAACTAATTTTTATAGAAAGCGAACCCATCTGTGGTTATCCTGGGTTTTCAACTTGGGTAAGTGAGCTGAAAAAATTGGGATTTAAAACGATGATATAGTTGGCGTGAAAATAATAAACACAAATTCATAAGCGGAAAGGGCGTCTATACCCGGGCCTGTATAGTGAGAATGAATGTTGGTTTGGGTTGACGTTGTGCCAAACACTTTATCGCCCTTAAGATCAAAGACCTCAAAGAGGCTGTCATTCTCCGTCATACTGTTTTTGGCTGCGGTGTCCAGCCAATCGGCAGGATCCGAACCGGCTGTATAAGCATTAAATGTCTCTGAGTAGATGAAAGCCGACCCGGTAAATGTGGCCGTCACTTCTATATCGCCATCCATGGTGATGGTGACCGATTTGGCAGAGCCGGTTATATCCCCGCTCCATTTGTCAAACGACGATCCTGGACCGGCAACAGCCGTCAATTCCACTACGGTTCCCTCGTTGTAAGTGGGGCCGGGCGGATTCAAATCCACACTGCCGTTGCCAACGATGTCTGCCGTTAGGGTGAATTGAGGCACCACCACCGGCTCAAAGTTTGCGGTGACTGTTTTATCGGCATCCATGGTGATGGTAACGGGGTTGGCAGAGCCGGTTATATCCTTGCTCCATTTGTCAAACGACGATCCTGGACCGGCAACTGCCGTCAATTCCACTACGGTTCCCTCGTTGTAAGTGGGGCCGGGTGGATCCAAATCGACACTGCCACTACCGTGCCCGGCGATGTCTGCCGTTAGGGAGAATTGCTGCACCGGTACCGCCTCAAAGTTTGCGGTAACTGTTTTATCGGCATCCATGGTGATGGTGATCGGGTTAACAGAGCTGGTTATATCTCCGCTCCAGCTTTCAAACGTCGACCCCGGATCGGCAACGGCCATCAACTCCACCACGGTTCCCTCGTTGTAAATGCCGTTGGGCGGATCCAACTGTACTCTTCCGTCCCCGACTGTTTCCACGGTCAATGCATATTGTAGTGGCGGTGGTCCCAGCGGTGTCACTGTCAGGTTATCCCAGTATTTACTACCTGAGCCCATGCTCCACACCCCGATAGTGCCGGCCCTTAACCGCGAAGCGCTATTGTCGTAGCAGTCCAGCTGCCAAACTGCCGGTTCTACCGAGTTTTCAGGCCACACTTTGGCGCGAATCTCGGTGCGGCTGCCGGTATCTTCCACCAAAATCCTGAACCAATACCACACGTTGGGTGAAGGAACCACCCCCGTAACTGAATCACCGTTAACCTCGGTGCCATGCGGATGCGGCGCAATATGAAAAGCACCGTTTCCGTATTGTCGCAGACGGTAGTATGCATCAGTATTTGGATACTGGCTGAAAAAGGTGACCCCGATATCACCGTCGGAAGACGTCATCATCATCCGCCCGGAGTACTCATAAGCGGAAAGGGTGTCGATACCCGGGCCTGGATAATGAGAATGAATGTTGGTTTGAGTTGAAGTTGTGCCAAACACCTTGTTGCCGCTGAGATCAAAGACCTCAAACAGACTGTCGTTCTCCGCCATGCTGTTATTGGCCGCAGTGTCCAGCCAACCGGCAGGATCATCACCGTCATTGTAAGCTTCAAAATCTTCTGCGTAAGCCTCCGTACTGTCAACAAAGGTGAATGTCGCCGTAACGTTTTTATCAGCATCCATGGTGATTGTGGCCGGATTGCCACTGCCCGATAAATCGCCGCTCGAGTCGCTAAACTCCCATCCCGTGGCGGCCGTTGCCGTTAAGTGTACCTCGGTTCCTTTGTCGTAAGTGCCACCGGACGGGGCCAATTTCACATTGCCGTTTCCGTTTGTGGCCACGGATAATTCATATTGCTGCGACGTCGGTAGAGGGGTAATCGGTATGGTATAAACCAGTTCCTCTGAATAGTCACTTTCAAGATATTTGTCATTGTAAGCCTTAACAGCAAAGTGGTAGGTTGTACCCTCATCAAGACCGGATACGCTGCAGCTGGTGTTGTTTTCTACATCCACCCCCTCAATAGGCTGATAATTGCCGCTACTTGTGCCATATTAAAATTTGTAGCCGATAACATCCATTTCGGCGTTTTCGTCCCAGGCGACAGTTACCGTAGCTGCGAATGAAGTGGTTAACGGCAAAAAACATAGTGCAAAAATTACTAATAAAGGTAGAGAAGATCGAATGCGGATTTTTTTCAGAAAATGTACGCATGATAACAAAACAGCACCTCCATTGGTTACATCGTTAATACCGTGCGAGATGCAGCCAAAAATGTGTGCAGTACCCACCCGGCAGCCCTGCTTCCCCGCTTTCTGCAGCGCGGGATCAGTAGCTTTGCGTCCCACTCTCTCGAATGGTTTGCCTTTGTCGAGTTTAAAATTAATGTCTACGGGCCCTCGCAGATTATTGCGGTTGGTTTTTAACAAAAGTAAAAATTGATTTGAGGGTTATTTATTACCCATATCAAGATCAACACGCTACAGTAGTTGGCAAAAAAAATGCCAGAAAAGGTAAAATGAGAAAAATGTATGAATAAATACATAAATCTCCATAACAATCTGGAGTTATACGATAAATTTTTAGCAAAGCAATTTCAGCAGGCACGTGGATATATTAATAGAATAAATTAGTGGCACTTTTGGTTTCACGATAGTATGTTTTTGTATACGCTCAATGGGAGGAATAACCTACAGAAGTGAAAAGGGAAGAGTTAATGATACAAGGCATAAGGCGCAGGGCTTAAGGCGTAGGGCAAAAAAAGAAGATGAGAAGTTGGGAAGGTGAGAAGATGGACGATGGACGAAGGACGAGAGGACGATGGTCGATGGGAAGATAAGGGAGGAAAATTGGTTATTTATATTTTATCAGCCGGACATGCCAGATTTTTCCTGTTGTACTCTTGAATAACGAATGACAGAGTTTCTTTTAATAAGGAAAGATTTACAGATGCTGACGGGGGCATATATAACATTAAGCCGCTTTGTTTCGAATAGCTCTGATAATTAGCATTCTGGCGTAAGTGGTCGTCGGCAGGCCTTCTTCATCAGCAAGTTTTTTTAATTTATTTATGATCTGAGGTTCTAACCGCAATGAGATAACTTGTTTTTTAGGCCGCACAAACACAACCTCTTTTGTCTCTTCAAAATCGTCGAGATAATCAGTTGAATCGTGGCTGTCCCAAAACTTGCGCTCTTCTTTTAAATTCTTAAATTTGGGTACTTTCATCTTTTCCTCTTGCGATAAAATTGTTTTTCTTTTCTATTCATGTCCCTTGCAGTGACGACGCGGGTTTTTCTATATTTCGATACCCAGACAACAAATAAAAATCGCCCACTATCCGTTTCCCCGTAGGTGAGGTATTTATTTTCTTTACCGCGCAGTATTACAGGGATGTCATAATCATTGAATAAAACCTGTTCAACTTCTTCCGGAGATACCCCATGGTTAGCTATATGATCAACCGTTTCCTGATCCCAGCTGATATTTTGAATTTTCATCCATTCTCCAGTTTAGTTATAAATGTAATACATTCTTAACGCAATTTTGGCGTTTTGTCAAGAGACCACTTGAAGTTATAAACGCTCAAATTAGGTTAAAGAAATTCCAGGATAAAGAAAGAGACTGGAAAGGTCTAATTTCAAAATATGAATGCGAATGTGTAATTTGTGATCCATTTAGGTCGATTGTTTGGAGGGTTGACTTACTCTCGAACATGATAGAATTTAGTAGGTTAATCCCTGCTTGAGATGACAACTGATTTCGGTTATAATTTTAGTTCCTTTTAGGAAGGTTTAGCTTTTATTTGCCGGTCATCAGATAAATTTGAATTTTTTAGTGGATAGCATGCGAATCAAAATAGTTGATGTTGATGTCAACACCATAGGTCGGATTGAGAGACTAGGTGGTTATGATGCGGCTGAAATTTTGTTTCGAGATGGCAGAGACCTCCTTGGGCTGGCCCGTGTGATCTGCAGCGGTGATGCCATTGAAGCGGAAGAAATCCGACCCCTGATTAAGGACTTACCAATCCCGGAGCCTCTGGATATACAGGAACAAAAACTACCGACAGTGACGGTTGCTATTTGCACCATGAATCGCTTGGATTTGCTCGTCGGTGCTCTTTCTTCCCTTGCCAGCCAAAAATACCCACCGTTTGAAATTTTGGCGATAGATAATGGATGTCAGGATGAGGTGCGAAAACGGGTAGAACAAATTTTGCCACAGGCCCGGTATATCATGGAACCGCGACCAGGACTGAATTTCGCCCGTAATCGGGCGCTTTCGGCGGCCACCGGTGACATCATCGCCTTCTTAGATGTGACGATGCAGCGGCGGATCCTTTCTGGGTGCGGTCTTTGGCAGAGAAAAGGAAATAAGGGGACAGGTAAATTATACTTGACACTCATACCGGTTTAATATAAAATTACAATCAGAACCAATTAATAAGCTCAAGATCAGGGAGGATGAATCATGCCCAGAATACGACGGATGGTGATAAACGATGAGACGACAGTATATCACGTAATGTCCAGGACAGCGTTAGATGGGTTTCCGTTGGGTGATGTTGAAAAAGATTTTATGCTGGATCTTATTAGGCGTTATTCAGCGCTATATTTAGTTGAAATTATAGGATTTTGTCTGATGGGAAACCATTTCCATATTCTCGTGAAAATGTTTCCGGAGCACAAATTTACAGACGAAGACATTCAAAAACGTTATGAGGAATTTTATGGCGATGACGTGATGTTTGCGGCTGGTTGGATACCATCTTTGCGTGAAAAACTATCCAGTCTCTCCGAGTTTGTTCGCGAAATAAAAGTCGGTTTTGCACGGTTTTACAACAAAAGGCATAATCGGCGCGGTTATTTTTGGGGAGACCGATTTAAGAGTGTGATCGTTGAAAAAGGAGAAACTTTGATCAACTGTCTTGCCTATATAGACTTAAACCCTTTGCGCGCCGGATTGGTGAAACGCCCGGAAGATTACCGCTGGAATTCGATTGGGTACCATGTGCAGACGGATAATAAAGATGACTTTTTGTCATTGGATTTCGGCCCCGGTGAAATACGCTCCGCTGTCACAAGTGAATTGCACGGGGCAGGTTTGGAAGAATTTGGATTCGTGGATACCGAAGAGCGGCTGAAACGGTATCGCCGATATGTTTATGAAGCCGGGGCAATCAATCATCCTGACAAGATGCAGGCCCCAGAGGAATACGCTTCGCTGTCACAAGTGAATTCCACAAGGCAGGGCAAGGTAATTGGCGACAGGGTACTTGAAAAGGAGCGCAAGCGGGCATTTGAACTCAGCCGAAGCGATCGATTCAGATATCGCACGCGTTATTTTACGGATTCGGGTATCATTGGGTCTAAAGACTTTGTTTCAAAGAATTATATGCGTTTCAAACATCACTTTAATTCAAAAAATGGAAAAAAACCAAAACCTGTCAAAGGATTATCCGGGATCTATTCTTTGAAGCGACTTTCGGAAGTCATTTAAAGAAAATTAGATTTGATTTCTGGTTATTGCCGCAGACCCGCACAGAAAAACACGGACGGGAAGGGGTAAAAAGCTGGAAGATTGAAAGGGAAATAGAAAAGGGTAGCAAGGAAGATATAAAGATAGAATTTGAGAGGTGGACGAAGAGTCAGATACTGGCTAATCTACGCAAAGATGTTTTATATCGTCTATAAAGGCTTTGACCTTTTGCATCCATGGTTCGATTAAATCACGATCAAAAGATACAAAGTCAACATAATCGCCCTCTTGCCGGGCTTCAAATAGCTGATTGTAGAGTCTGCCCTGGCTTTTCTCCAGGACCTTTTTTTTGATGATGTGCTGATTAAAAAGCGACTTGATACCAGCATGCTTGCTTGATGAAAATCCGTATTTGACCAATAAAGCCGATACAGCATAGAAACAAGCGTAATAGAGCCGGTTGGCACAAGCATTCCAGTGTTCCCCGGTCTGCATAAGTAGCGCTTCATTATAAGTCTCTTCTGCTCTTTCGATCCGATACTTAATCAATGCTTCTGTATGCTCATCCGTCATAAGATGACACCGTCGCGTTCGACTGTTTCTTTAAACGGTAATATGGAATAAATTCCGGAATTCCATTCATCCCGGCTTCTGACAATTGCGCTTAATACTGTATCGTTTTCCAGTTCAAGCTCATATAAACTATCGCGCAATTTGGCTACGATTTCGTGGTCCGGTCGCTCATCTGATAAAACAAGAAAATCCCAATCCGAATCCGAGCGGGCTTCCGATCTGGCTCGCGAACCGTAAAGTATGATGTCTGCCCCAGGAAGCAAGGAATGGACTTCATCCTGAACTTTTCTTAAGAGGTTGGAAATCTCTAATGGCTTGTATTCCCATTTTTCGAAAGTTTTCATGTGTAGCCGTGTTTTATTATTTGTGGTTAATAGTCGTATTTCATTACAAAAAATTCAATCTTAGTCAAGCAAAATTAAAAGTAATTGCTGGCAAAATTCTTGAAAAGGAGCGCAAGCGGGATTTTGAGCTCAGCCGCCACGATCGATTCAGGTACCGCACGCACTATTTTACGGATTCGGGTATCATAGGATCAAAGGAATTTGTGTCTGAAAATTATCAACGGTTTAAGAATATATTTTCTTCAAAGCACGAAAAAGGAATATAATTAGAAACAGCCTCTTTATTATTAACATTGAAAATTTTATTGTATATTTTGAAAAACATAATTTGAAAAAATGCTGGAAATTATAAAAAGGAGGTAAATTCAGATGCCCCGGACAAGAAGACTGGTCAATGGAGTGGAAAAGACAGCCTATCATATCATGTCTCGCACAGCACTGGACGGTTTTCCTTTCGGCGATGTGGAAAAAGACGAGCTGGTTAAAATAATTAAAAAATTCAGCAAATTGTTTTTTGTAGAAGTGTTCGGGTTCTGCATTATGGGAAACCATTTCCATTTGCTCATACAGATGTTTCCGGAACACTATTTCAAAGGATGAAGAGATACGAAAACGATGCAAAGCCCATTATGGAGAGGATTTTGAGCTGTCTGATGAACAGATTGGCGATTATAGAAGTAAGTTGTCAAGCCTGGCAAACTATATGAAAGAGATAAAACAGGCATTTTCCTGGTATTATAATCAGCGGCATAACCGGCGGGGTACCCTTTGGGGTGAACGGTTCAAAAGCGTTATCGTTGAAAACGGAGAGACCCTGATCAACTGTCTGGCTTACATCGATTTAAACCCGTTGCGTGCCGGTCTGGTGAAACGTCCGGAAGATTACCGCTGGAATTCCCTTGGCTACCATGTGCAGACCAAAAACCAAGATAACTTTCTTTCCACTGATTTCGGTTTAAAAGAGTTTAACGTCAATAGCGAAAATGAGCGCATTAGAAGATACCGCCTGTATGTCTATGAAGCCGGAGCGATAAACCAACCTACGAAGGGCAAGGTCAAGGTGATAAAGGACAACATTCTTGAAAAGGAGCGCAAACGGGATTTTGAACTCAGCCGAAACCACCGATTCAGGTACCGCACTCGCTATTTTACAGATTCGGGGATTATCGGCTCTAAGGAATTTGTTTCAAAGAATTATATGCGTTTCAAGAATTACTTTAATTCAAAAAATGAAAAAAAACCGAAACCTGTCAAGGGATTATCCGGCATTTATTCTTTGAAGCGACTTTCGGAAGTCATCTGAAGGAAGGTAGGGAGAAATACGTGAGCAAGGCGAAAGGAAAGAAGCGGTAAAGTTGGGAGGATGAGAAGCAGAGAGCGTTTTGAAGCTGGCTCTTTGGGAGCGTCTATTTACGATGTTTGATTACGAATGTGTAATTTGAAGTCTAATTTAGTCGTTCGCTATGATATATGCATTCAATTTATGAGCATTACGTAATTTTCATGGGAATTTTGGTGAGCTTGGGGTTAAAAAACAAAAAAAGGGACATCATTTAATCAGCAAAAGGGTATCTTTCATTCCCTTTGCAGAGCTGTCGAACAAAAAGCTGAAGCAATTTTCTGAATAACTCGTGACTTCGAAGGTCAGAAATTCTTAATTAATATACACTGGAGTATGATTTTTTGTAATTTAATGGTATTTGGGTAGCGTGATTTGGAAGGGGGAAGCTTAATATGCTATCCCTATCCCTGCGGAATGGTTCGCACCGGCCAGGTAATATGGTATCCAAAGTTGTGTTCAATATGATAGCCTTGATTTTTAAGCGTGTTAAATCCTTCGTTTTCAACTTTCCAGCGTGTGCGACCACCTTTAACCAGCTGGGTCACATTATTTTCATCGATGACAATATCGGTCACCCAACTGTTGTCTAGATGATTTCGATATGGATTTAAGGTTGCGGTAAATAATGACCTGTTAGCTTTTAGCGAAGGAAAACTGGGGTACGGCTATTCAAAATTTCTGAAGAAGGCACTCTGATTTTTGTGAATACGTTTTTGAAGATCAAGAAGTCACCCATGCGTATATTTTATTCGGATTATATTTCCAGGTTTAGCTCTACGCGCTTTGGGCTTCGCGACCCTCAAGCATGGGTAAAGGTGTACAGGTTACCCAAACCGACACATATTAATTTGAAACTCCCATTTCGCCTGTTAGAATTTTAAAGTTGAGAATTAGAAATTACGAGTAATTCGTAGAAAATGTCTGATTTTAAATGGTTTTTAGCTATTATCTGCGATAATAAGCCAAGATAGCTTATAACTGACTGAAATCAAACTAGATTTTTGTGTATAAAAAGCAGAGTATTTCCAACAGCTTATGGAGGTGCTCTGCTTATGAAAACACCAGTAATAAAAAATGTTCAAACACAGGCTGTCGGTTTTGCTCCCATCCTTCGCTACTACTTTGATCAGTGCGGCATCGCCAAGATCATCGATGATCACGTTGAGTTGGACCCAAGACGAAAAATTCTCACCCATGGCCAGGCGGCGGTGGCCATGATTACGGCAATACTATTTCAAGTTATGCAATTGTACCGGATCTGCAAATTTGCCTCCGAAAAAACTGTGCTCAAGGTATTGTTGCCCCACATCGAGGCTAACGAATACTTTGACGATCGTCTGGCAGACACATTGGATGCCATATTTGGCGCTGGCGTCGGCGATCTGGACATGCTGATCACAGCCAATATGATCGATGTGTTTCAGATTCAAAGCCTGGCATGCCACAACGACACCACTTCGGTGTCCATGTCTGGAGATGCCGATAACAACAAAACCGAACAAAGTATTCAGGTCACTTATGGCCACAGCAAAAAACACCGTAAAGATCTCAAACAATTTGTCTGGTCGATGTCGGTCAGCTCCGACCACGCCTTTCCGTTGTTCCAACAGGCCTACAGCGGCAATACGGCCGATGTGACCACCTACGTTGAGCAATGGCAAAGGCTTATTGATCTGATCGGCCGCCGGGATTTTTTGTATGTGGCCGACTCAAAGTTGATCTGCCATCAGACCATGGCCCATATTCACGATAACGACGGTTTTTTCGTAGCTCCCGCACC